>JBBDWW010000001.1:0-10050 GCA_040902645.1 Dongiaceae bacterium
TGGGAAACTATGCCATAGTGGTTGAACGTGCGGAAAGCGTAGAATTTGCTACAGATTCCGCGCGAATCGGCCTAAGGCGGATTTCCGCCGGCGCTGATGATCCGCTAACCTGCCCCATCGGGGCTTTAGGGCAGATGGGGATGGAACCCAAGCTTTTCAAATACATATGGCGGCACAGCAAGCCGGAGCAGGTGACGATCCTCGGGATCGTGCTGCTCTCGCAGCTGTTTTACTTCCTCTCCCTCGACGTGCCCAAGGCGATCGTCAACCGGGCGATCCAGGGCGAGGCGTTCAAGGACGGCGCGACCACCACTCCCTTCCTCAATATCTCCTTTACCCCGCCCGGGTTCCTCGAGGGGCTGCTGGGCGCGGGTCCGGTCACCCTCATTTCGGGATTCGAGCTCGCGCAGGTGCCCTATCTGGTCGCGCTTTGCCTCATTTTCCTGCTTTTGGTCGTGATCAACGGCCTGTTCAAGCTGCAGATCAACACCCAGAAGGGCCGCATGGGCGAGCGGATGCTGCGCCGGCTGCGCTACGAGTTGTTCGACCGCTGTCTGCGCTTCCCGCAGCAATATTTCCGCAAGGTGAAATCGGCCGAAGTCGCGACCATGATCAAGGACGAGGTCGAGCCGCTCGGCGGCTTCATCGGCGATGCCTATGTGCAGCCGGCCTTCCTCGGCGGCCAGGCGATCACCGCGCTCGCCTTCATCCTGGTGCAGAGCGTGTGGCTCGGCTCGGTTGCCGTCGCGATCCTCGCGGTGCAGGCGATCGTGATCCCGAAATTGCGCAAGCGCGTGCTGATTCTGGCAAAGCAGCGCCAGCTTTCGGCGCGCCAGCTCGCTGGCCGCGTCGCCGAAGTCATCGACGGCACCGCCGACATCCATGTCCACGACACCTCGAACTGGGAGCGCGCCGACGTCGCGACTCGACTCGGTCGCATCTTCAAGATCCGCTTCGATCTGTATCAGTGGAAGTTCGCGATCAAGTTCCTCAACAACCTGCTCGCACAGTTCACGCCGTTCCTGTTCTATCTGGTCGGCGGCTATCTCGCGATCACCGGCAAGCTCGATATCGGTCAGCTCGTCGCCGTCATCGCCGCGTACAAGGATCTGCCCGGTCCGATCAAGGAGCTGATCGACTGGGACCAGCAGCGCCAGGACGTGCAGATCAAGTACGAGCAAGTGATCGAGCAGTTCCAGCCCGAGAACATATTGTCGCCCGCGATGCAGGCGATTGCCGATGAGGATGCGGCGCCGTTCGAGGGCGCGCTCGAGATCAATTCCCTGACGCTGATCGACGAGGCCGGCCATCGCCCGCTCGACGGTCTCAGCGTCAAGGTGCCGCTCGACCAGCATGTCGCCGTGATCGGCAGCGTCGGCAGCGGCCGCGATATTCTGGGTCCGGTGCTGGCGCGTCTGATGTCGACAACGGCCGGCACGATCCAGATCGGCGGGCGCCGGCTCGACGAATTGTCGGAAGCGGTGACCGGGCGCCGGCTCTCTTATGCGGCGGCCGATCCCTATCTTTTTCCGGTCAGCGTGCGCGAGAACGTGATCTATGGGCTGCGCCATCGCCAGCGCACGCAGAAGGAATATGACGAAGCGCAGCGCAAGCTGGTCGAAGCGTTCTCGCGCGAAACGAGGCGCTCCGGCAATCCGGTGCTCGATATCGAGGCCGACTGGATCGATTACGACGCGGCTGGCGTCGACGGACCGGAGGGGCTCGAAGACCGGCTGGTCGAGGTGCTGCGCATCGTCGAACTCGATGAGGATGTGTATCGGCTCGGGCTCTATGGCCGGGTCGATCCCGAAATGCAACCCGAGTTGGCCGAAAGCCTGATCAAGGCGCGCAATACAATGCGCGAACGCCTCGCAAACAAGGAATATGCCGGGCTGGTCGAAAGCTTCGATCCGGAACGCTTCAACCGCAATCTGTCGGTCGGCGAAAATCTGTTGTTCGGCACGCCGGTCGGCGATGCGTTCCAGCCGTCGCGCCTCGCCACCAACGGCTATGTTAATCAGGTGCTGCAGCGCGAGGAGCTGGTCGACGATATCGTCGCGATGAGTCGCCGCATCGCCGAAACGATGATCGAACTGTTCGCCGATCTGCCGCCGGGCCATCCGTTCTTTGATCAATTCAGCTTCATCGAAGCCGATGACCTGCTGGAAGCACGCGCCTTGCTGGCGCGCACGGAACGGCGCCCCGCAGGCGAGATCGATGCAACCGACCGGCAGCGCCTGATGGCGCTCGCCTTTCCCTACAGCGAGGCCCGGCATCGGTTGGGCCTGATCGACGAAGCCATGGAACAGCGTTTGCTCGCTGCGCGCCGGCGCTTCGCCGAAGAACTGCCCGAGGGACTTTCCGGCGCGATCGCGTTCTACGATCCCGAGCGTTACAACGCCGCCGCTTCCTTGCAGGACAATATCCTGTTCGGCCGTCTCTCTTATGGCCAGGCGCAGGCGCAGCAGAGGGTCGGCGCGCTGCTCGAAACGGTACTCGAGGAGCAAACGCTCCGTCGCGACGTGATGCGGGTCGGGCTCGATTTTGAGGTTGGCACCCAGGGCAAGCGCCTGAAGCAACTGCAGCGCCAGAAGATCGGGCTCGCGCGCGCCATCATCAAGCGGCCGGACCTGCTGATCGTGAGCGAGCCGCTCGGTGCGGCCGACATGGCAGCGCAGCGCCGCATTCTCGACGAGGTCCTGAAGGCGCGGCCCGAGCAGGGTATTCTATGGATGCTGCATCGCGCCGGGTTCGCCGAGCGATTCCAGCGCGTGCTGGTGATGAAAGACGGCAAGGTCGTTGCCGACGGCGCGCCGGACAAGCTCGACGCGCCGGCCTATCGCGAACTGGTGGAAGCGGCATGACGCGCCGGCATGATTTGGCCGGCATTGAACTCAACACGGGATCGGGATTCGGTTTTGGTTTGAAGGAGGCAGTGTCATGAGCATCAACGAGGAAGTCGAACGGCTGAAGCGCATCCCGCTTTTCGCCAATGTCGATGCGAGCAAATTGAAGCTGCTCGCCTTCGCGAGCGAACGCCTGACCTTCCCGGCGGAGACCGAGCTGTTTCGTCAGGGCGACACGGCGGATGCCGCCTACGTCATCATGGAGGGCTCGGCCGCGGTACTGATCCAGCTTCCCGATGGCGAACTGCCGGTCGCCAAACTCGGCAAGGACGAACTGGTCGGCGAGATCGGTATCATCTGCGACGTGCCGCGCACCGCGACGGTGCGCAGCGAGGGCGAGCTGGTGGCGCTCAAGATTACCAAGGAGCTGTTCTTCCAGATGGTGCAGGATTTCCCGGCGATGGCGATCGAGGTGATGCGCGAGCTCGCGATCCGGCTCAACAATACCAACAGCCAGTTGACCGCCTGCCGCGATCGCGTGCGCCAGCTCGAAGCGACGCACTAAGGGAAGGCGCGGCGCCATGACGAAAAACGGGCTGACGCGGCTCGAACGTTTCATCGCGCGCACCAGCGCGCAGCGCGCCTGTATCGATGCCGCATCGAGCGTGACGGCGAACATCCCGGGCGATGTGTGGGAAGTCGGGCTCGGCAACGGTCGTACCTACGATCATCTGCGCGAGCGGTTCCCCGGACGCGACATCGTCGTGTTCGATCGCGAGATCGCGGCGCATCCCGATTGCGTGCCGTCCGACGACATGATGCGACTCGGTGATTTTCAAACCACGATCCCGGAAGAGATTGCGCGCGGTGAGGGCCGCGTTGCGGTCATCCATGCCGATATCGGCACAGCGAACATCGAGAAGAGCCGCGCCATGGGCCGCTGGCTCGCACCGATCTTTGCAGCGGCCCTGACCCCGGGCGGTTATCTGATCGGCGACCAGCCGATGGACGATGCCGCCTTCGAAGCGCTGCCGCTGGCGGATGCGGGCAGCGGCGCCATGCCGGAAGACGCTTATTTCTTCTATCGCAAACGCGGCTGATCGTTCGCTCTTCAAAACGCAACGATCCGGTCGGCAAGATCGAATGACGTGCCAATGCAACCGCTTCTGACCACTCTGTTTTTCCTGCTGGCGGCGACGGCCGTGGCGGCGTGGTTCGTTGCCGCCGTCGCACTCTTTAGCGTGCCGTACAACACGATCGACGGTCCGCTGCGCGGCCCAGCCTTTCTGCGAACCTTCGACACGTTTCGCTGGGTGTTCGGCAGGGACCTCGTTCTTCCCATGCTCTATCCCGAAAATCCGACGCCGCGCGGCAGGGCGCTCCGGAAGCGCGCGCTGATTGCGGGCGCTGTGTTCTTTCTGTGTTGCTTCCTCGGCATTGCCGGCGGAATTGTCGGCGCAACCGCCATGAACGGCCGATAGCAGCCGCGGCGCGCTCGCGCCTATTTCCCCGTCAATTATCGCAAACGGGGTTAGCAGGACCACCGGCGCCCCCCATGTAGCGTTCCCTGGATGGCAATCGGCGATGCTGGCTGCGGAACCCCCGTATGCCTTGGTTTGTTTTTAAAGCTGGATCCATCGAAGCAGGAGGTCCGCCATGAAATTTTCCCCGCTGATTTCGGCAGCGTTCATCGCATCGCTTGTCGCAGCGCCCGCTCTGGTGCCGCAGCGTGCGACGGCCGATGAAATTGCCGCCGCGCCGAACGACACCATCCTGACGGCCGGCTCGCATCGCTATGCCTGCGCCGGCACGGCGGAATCGAAATTCGATCCGCGCTGGAAGGAATTTCCGCTCAAAATCGTGACCGCGGCCTCGAACGGCACGTTGCTGGGCGATGTCGATATCGCGATCGCGGATGCGTCCGGCACGCCGGTGCTCGACGTCTATTGCGAGGCGCCGTGGCTGGTGACCGATCTCGCACCCGGCAGCTACACCGTGCGCGTCGTCGCGCGCGATGGGCAGTTCGAGGAAACGGTGAGCTTCGATGTCGCCGCGTCGGGCCAGACCGAAGTGCTGGTCTCGTTCGACGAGATCTACGAGCCGTAGCAAGCGATGCGGCCGGCCCGGTTGTGGTTCCGCGCCAACGGCGCGACCACGATCGGGCCATTTCTTTTTTAGGATTTCAGCAGAGCACGCGCCCGCCAGATATCGCGGCGGCGCTGAAGCGCGCTCGCCGTTACGCCAGTTCGACGATCACCGGCACATGATCCGACGGCGGCGTCCAGTTGCGCGCATCGCGCAGGATCTCGGTACTGCGCAGCGATTTCTTCAAATTCGGCGTGACCCAGATATGGTCGAGCCGCCGGCCCCGGTTCGAGGCCGCCCAGTCGCGGTTGCGATAGCTCCACCAGCTATAGAGTTTCTGGTCGGCCGGCACGAAATGCCGCGCGCTGTCGACCCAGCCGAGCGTGTCCATGAGGGCCGCCATGCGCTCGGTCTCGGGTGGGGTGTGACTGACCACGCCGAGCAATTGCTTGTGCGACCACACATCATGCTCCATCGGCGCGATGTTGAGGTCGCCGACCAGCACCATCTTCTTCCCTTTGTGCTCGCCCGGGTCCGAGAACCATCCGGTCATTTCCTCGACGAAGCGCAGCTTGTGCGCGAACTTGTCGTTCGCCTTGGGATCGGGAATATCGCCGCCGGCCGGCACATAGAAATTATGCAACTCGATGCCGCCCGGCAGGTGCGCGGCCAGATGACGGCAATCCTGCTTCTCGCAGAAATCGCGGCCGTGCGGCGTTGCGAGCGGCACGCGGCTGATGATCGCGACGCCGTTATAGGCCTTCATGCCGCGCGTCAGCAGATGCGGATAGCCGAGCGCGCGGAAATGCTCGAGCGGAAAATCGTGATCCTGCACCTTGGTTTCCTGCAGGCAGATCACGTCGGGTTCGTGGCTCTTCATCAGCCCCGCGAGCAGGTCGAGGCGCAGGCGTATCGAGTTCACGTTCCAGGTGGCGATGCGCAATCCCATATCTGAGCTTGTCTCCCGGATATTCTGGTCGGGCGGGAAAGAGGGGCGAGTCGGTCCCGGGGCCAGGGCCGCGGCCTTTATAGCCCGCCCCGCCCGCTGCGTCAGGCCTGCGCGCGGGATCCCGAGATGGTGCGATTTCCGCGGTGTCACGCGTGTCGGGAGCGTTGGGCTTTCCCCATAAAAGAACGCCCCGCCAGGGGGGCAGCGGGGCGTTCTCAGTTCCGGTATTTCACGGAGCCTGGTTTCGGTAGGGGGGCCGAGAACCAGACGACAAGTCCCTTTGCGGTCCCTGCCACTATGAGCTTTAGATGGGGGACCCGCGGCGTCGATTCAATAGAAACCGCAGCGTAACCGGGCGGGTCTGACATGCGTTTTTGCCGCACCGGAAGCCGCTGGAATCGCGTGAGATTTCTCCGGAAACCCTGATTTCAGTGGGGATTCAAGCGGCGCTGCGACGGCCGCGGCGGGATGCCGCACGCGCTCGCACGGCCTCGCCGAAGGCCGCAAACAGCTTCATCGAATCGGCGCTCTCCCAGACCCGGAATTCCGGATGCCATTGCACGCCGAGCGCGAAATTCTTTGCATCCTTCACGCGCACCGCTTCGATCACACCGTCTTCGGCACGGCCTTCGACGGCGAGACGCGATGCGGGTCTGTCGATCGCCTGCCAGTGCAGCGAATTCACGTCGATCGCGGTTTTGCCGAGGATGCGCGCGAATGCGCCGTCGGGTTCGAGCGTCACGCGCTGGCGCGGCACATAGCGCGCGTTCATCTCGACATCGCGCAGCGCGCGGTGATCGAGATTGCCGTCGAGCGCATGAACCTCTGTGTGCAGCGTGCCGCCGAGCACGACATTGAGTTCCTGGATGCCGCGGCAGATGCAGAAAAGCGGCAGGCCCGCATCGAGCGCGGCTTCGATCATCGGCAGTGTGGTCGCATCGCGCAGCGGATCCTGCGGGCTCTCCGGCCGGTCCGCCGCACCCCCATAGTGATGCACCGCGACATTGGAGACGCTGCCGGTCACCAGAAGCCCGTCGAGCCGGTCGAGCAGGGCCGGAATATCGAACTGGGGACCGAAGGCGGGGATGAGCCAGGGCATCGCCTGTGCGCCGATCATCACCGCCGTCACATATTTCTCGCCGACGGCATGAAACGGCAGTCCGTCGATCTCTTTGAGGTCGCAGGGAATGCCGACAACGGGGGCGTCGGCTGTCAGTTTCACATCCTCGATCATGCGCGCTTCGCTACCATGGGTTCGGGTTGGCAGGCAATGGCCGGGCACGGGCCGTCGGCCGGCTAGACTGACGACCGGACCGGCCAACCGCGGAGCCCGCGCCATGCCTTTGTCACGCCGCCAGCGTATCGGAATCGCGGCCCTTCTCGGCATCGTGCTCGTTGCTGGTATCGCCATCGCGTTTCAGCGCGCGCGCGATCCGGCGTTGCCCGATCGGGCGGCACTGGAAACGCAGCTCAAAGCGGCCGTGGCCGGCGCCGAAACGATGGCGGCGGTCGTCGACGCGTTCACCGCCGACGGATTCGATTGCGCCAAGATCGCCGAACCGCCCGGTGCCTGGGTCTGCGATCGCGCCGCCACAGAAACAACGGGTGACACGGATTGCCCGATGCGGGTCACGGTTTCGCTGCTGCCGGACGAGGCGGACCGTCTCGCGCATTTCGCCGTCGCCGCGGGCGCCTACTGTATGTGAGCCGTGTCATCGAACGGCCGCAATTGCGGGCATGATCGGTGGCGCGGGTCGGGCGGTCCGCACAAACATTTGATGTGGCGGAGGGTGAGGATAGCGGCGACGATTGAGCGGCGACCTGCCGCGGTATCGTCGCTGTGCGATGTGGTATCCTCCTGCCGCAGTGGATCCGGAAACCGGGGAAGGGCCGCCTCATGCGAAAATGTCCCGACGATAATGTCGAATTGATCGCCACCGACCGGCAGGGGATCGAAATCGACTATTGCCCGCGATGCCGTGGCATCTGGCTCGACCGCGGCGAGCTCGACAAGATCGTCGAACGCAGCGGCGGCTCGGCGCGGGCCGAACAGGTGCGGCTCGAAAACCAGGGACCGGACGCCGGCGATCCCCGGGCCCTCAAGATCACCGAACTGTTCGATTTCTGATCGGCGCGCAGCGGGCGTATTAGGCGACGTTCTCCCGCTCTGCGCGAGTCGACTCGTGTCCGCCGGGCCGCCGCAGCCCTGTGCGGCTATTCGTAGCGCGTGCGCGGGGTCGGCGTGCGGAACAGTTCGTTCGCCAGCGCGCCGCCGAGGTTCACGTCTTCGAGCCCGACGCGGACTTCAGTCCCCTGCGCGTCGACCAGCGTCCATTGTTTCAGTTCGAGCGGGCTGTCGTTGAAGATCAGCGTCACCGATCCGGCGTCGGCATCGTCGGTCTGATGCATGGTGACGCGCAGCGTGCCGGTCTGGCGGTCGATCTGGGTGACGGTGATCTCCTCGTCGAACAGGATCGTCTCGCGCAGCAGGAACCAGATCGGCGAGGCGTTGAGCGGAAGCTGGTTCACCTGATCGAGATCGCTGTCGTAATAGCTGACCAGCATGCCGTCGGCGACGATCAGCACGGGAACCGGCGGATCGTACTCGACCCGCAACCGGCCCGGCCGGCGCACATAGATGTCGCCGCTCGCATCGCCGCTGCCCACCGAATATTGCTGGAAGCGCGCACGCAAGGTCGTGAACGAGTTGAGATACTGCTCGACGCGCGTCAGATCGGCGACATCATTCTGCGTCAGCTCAAAGGTCGCGGTCGCGGCCGATGCCGGCGCTGCCGTGAACAGATTGAAGCTCATGCCGAGGCCGAGCAGAAGCGCTGCACCCGCCGAGCCGGCGAGGAAACGCCGCCGGCTGAAGCCCGCCGATGTATCGGTCCGGCTGAAACCCGCCGGGCGCGGATGGGTCGAAACGGATCGGCTTTCACCGATAGGACCGAACAAAGTTTGAAAGGGGGTCATTCTCGCTCTTCGATGTTGCGGGCGAGCACCTCGCGTTTGCCGACATGGTTCGCGGGGCTGACGACGCCCTCGCGCTCCATGCGCTCGACGATGCGCGCTGCGCGGTTGTAACCGATCTGCAGATATCGCTGCACGAAACTGGTCGAGGCCTTTCTCTCGCGGCAGACAAGCGCCACCGCCTGATCGTACAGGGGCTCGCCGTTCTCGGCATCGTCCCCCTGGCCGGGCAGGCCGAGTGTATTCTCGTCCTCCCGCGTGATGTCCTCGATATAGGTAGGCCGGCCCTGCTTTTTAAGGAAGCGGACCACCGCCTCGACCTCGGAATCGCCGACGAACGGGCCGTGAACACGCGATATCCGGCCGCCATGCGCCATATAGAGCATGTCGCCCTGGCCAAGCAGCTGTTCCGCCCCCTGTTCGCCGAGGATGGTCCGGCTGTCGATTTTCGAGGTGACGTGGAAGCTGATCCGGGTCGGGAAATTGGCCTTGATCGTACCGGTGATGACGTCGACCGAGGGGCGCTGCGTCGCCATGATGAGGTGAATGCCGGCCGCGCGCGCCATCTGGGCGAGGCGCTGGATCGCCGCCTCGATATCCTTGCCGGCAACCATCATGAGGTCGGCCATCTCGTCGACCACCACCACGATATAGGGCAGCGGATCGAGGGGAATGTCTTCTTCCTCGTAGATCGGCTCGCCGGTCTCGGCGTGGAAGCCGGTCTGGATCTGCCGCGTCAGCCGCTCGCCTTTTTCGGATGCCGTGGCGATGCGCTGGTTGTAGCCCTCGATATTTCGCACGCCGAGCTTCGACATGGCGCGATAGCGATCCTCCATCTCGCGCACCACCCATTTGAGCGCGACGATCGCCTTCCTGGGTTCGGTCACGACCGGCGAGATCAGATGCGGGATGCCGTCATAGACGGAAAGCTCCAGCATCTTCGGATCGATCATGATGAACTTGCAGGTCTCGGGCGTCAGCCGGTAGAGCAGCGAGAGGATCATCGTGTTGATCGCGACCGACTTGCCCGACCCGGTCGTGCCGGCGATCAGGAGATGCGGCATGCGCGCGAGATCGACGATGATCGGCGCGCCGCCGATATCCTTGCCGAGCACGAGGGCGAGTTTCGCCGCCGTGCGTTCATAGGCCTCCGCCGCGAGCAGCTCGCGCAACGTCACGAGCTCGCGATCGCGGTTC
>JBBDWW010000002.1:0-1506 GCA_040902645.1 Dongiaceae bacterium
CCCGCCGGATTGACGGCCGGCGGGGCGGTCAGTGCCAGACCTGAAGCGACTGCGTGTCGTCGGGGGTCGACAGTCACGATATAGAACGGTCGAAAAGCAACTTACGAACCCTCTCACGCAAGCGGACGAGAGAATCCGCCCTAGGCGCGCTTCGAGGCCTGCAGACAGAGATACTCCATCGCCAACGTCGCGCCGGCCAAAGCCGTGACCTCGCCGACATCGTAGGCAGGTGCCACTTCGACGATATCCATGCCGACCAGATCGATCTCCGTGAAGCCGCGCAGGATGCGCTGCGCCTGCCATGACGTGAGCCCGCCGCAGACCGGCGTGCCGGTGCCGGGCGCGTAGGCCGGATCGAGGCAATCGATATCGAAGGTGAGATAGGCCTGCCGGTCGCCGACGATCTCGTGCACGCGCTCGATCACCGCCAGCGGTCCATTCTCCTGCACCCAGTTGCCGTCGAGGATGTTGAACCCGTGCGTTTCGTCGTTATGTGTGCGCAATCCGATCTGCACCGAGCGGCTGGGATCGACGAGACCCTGTTGGGCTGCATGAAAAAACATGGTGCCGTGATCGATCCGCTCGCTGTCTTCGCGCCAGGTGTCGGAATGCGCATCGAAATGGATCAGCGAGAGCGGCCCGTATTTGGCGTAATGCGCCTTCAGCAGCGGATAGGCGATGAAATGGTCACCGCCCAAGGTCAGCACCGAGGCGCCGGCATCGAGAATGCCCGCCGCATGATCGCGGATCGCATCGATCCAGGTCGACGCCGTGCCGTGATCGAAGAAGCAATCGCCATAGTCAACGACGGCGAGTCGCTCGAACGGATCGAAGCCCCAGGGAAACGGGCCGCCGATCCAGGCGAGATTGGTCGACGCGGCGCGGATCGCGGCGGGACCGAATCGCGCGCCGGGCCGGTGCGTCGTCGCGAGATCGAACGGCACGCCGGTGACCGCAACATCGACACCAGTCAGATCCTTGCTGTATTTGCGGCGCATGAAGCTGAGCGCGCCGGCGAAGGTGTATTCGCCGCCGATCCCGTGAAGCTCCTTCGCCGTAAAGGCGCGATCCGTCGTTGCTTCTGCCATCGCCCGACCCTTTCCGTCCGTTCTGAACGCAATCTAGGGACGCTGCCGGGCGGGGGCAACCGCCGGGCCAGGAAAGGCGGTTCAGGAAATCCGGCGCAGATACCCGCGCGGGATGGCGCTGCCTATTCGACGAACGGCAACTCGCAGACTTCCGCCGACACGGTGCCGAGCGGATGCGTCACCTGCACCGTTTCGCCGATCTGGACGGCGGCGTCGACCAGCGCGATGCCGATGCTGCGGTCGAGCGCAAAGGAATGCACCGCCCAGCGCACCTCGCCTGTGCCCCCGCGTTTGTCGGCGACCGGCCAGTACCATTCGAGGCGCGGCAGACCGCCCTCGATCAGCAGACCGACGCTGCGGCGCCGCGCGCCCTCGGCGTAGATGCGCGCGCGCGCATCACGACCCAAGAACGGACCGG
>JBBDWW010000003.1:0-10006 GCA_040902645.1 Dongiaceae bacterium
GAAATCGGCGCGCGCACGGCTCGCGTAGTAGCGGCAGAAATCGACCGCCTCGCGCACCTCGGCCAGCGCATCGGCCAATGTCTTGCCGCCTTCGCGAATGGCGATCGCCATCAGCTCGGCGCGATGCACCTCGTAGAGATCGGCAATGCGGTCGAGACAATCGGCACGATGCCCGGCCGGCATCGCCTCCCAGTCGACCCAGGCGCGGTGCGCCCGCGCCAACGCATCCTCGACATCCGCGACGATTCCCTCGACCACCTGGCCGATAACCCGGCGCGTATCGGCCGGATCGAGACCGAGTCGCGTTTTCCCTTCGCGCGCCCGGCCACCAACGATGGGCGCCGCCTGCCATGGCCCTTCCGGCATCGACGCCGCCAGCGGCACCAGCATGGCCGGATCGGTGAGATCGATGCCTTTAGAATTCGTGCGCTCGGGCTGGAACAGGTCGATCGGCAGGGGAATCCCAGGATGCGGGATCGATGGCAGCGAGCGCACGCGCGCGATCGGATCGGCGATGATTTCATCAATCGGTGCGCTCTCATCGACGATCCGGTTCGCGAAGGATGTGTTCGCACCGTTTTCCAGCAATCGGCGCACCAGATAGGCAAGCAGATCCTCGTGGCTGCCGACCGGCGCATAGATGCGCACCGCGCAGCCGAGTCGCTCCGGCGGCGCCACTTCTTCGTAGAGCGCATCGCCCATACCATGCAGCCGCTGGAACTCGAAATCATGGCGATTGCCAGCCAGTTCGAGAACCGTGGCCAGCGTGTGTGCGTTATGCGTCGCGAATTGCGGATAGAAGGCATCCGGCTCGGCGAGCAGCTTCTTCGCACAGGCGATGAACGAGACGTCGGTCGATACTTTGCGCGTATAGACCGGATACCCTTCGAGCCCGCGCTCCTGGGCGAGCTTGATCTCGGTGTCCCAATAGGCGCCCTTGACCAGCCGCACCATGAGCCGGCGCTTGCTGCGCCGCGACAGATCCGCGAGCCAATCGATTAGCGCCGGTGCGCGTTTCTGATAGGCCTGCATCGCAAGGCCGAACCCGTCCCAGCCCGCGAGCGACGGATCGACGGCAACGGCCTCGATCACGTCGAGCGACAGATCGAGCCGGTCGGCTTCTTCGGCATCGACGGTGAAGCCGATATTCGCGTTCTTCGCCTGCTTCGTCAGCGCCAGCAGTCGCGGCACCAGTTCGCTCATTGCGCGATGACGTTGCGCGAATTCGTAGCGTGGATGCAGCGCCGAGAGCTTGACCGAAATGCCGGGGCTGTCGATCGGGCCGAGACCGGACGACGCTGCACCGATGGAGGCGATCGCGTTTTCGTACGCCACCATGTAGCGATCGGCATCGCGCATGGTGCGCGCCGCTTCGCCCAGCATGTCGTAGGAATAGCGAAAGCCCTTCGCCTCGAGCCGCCTCGCACGATCGAGCGCCTCGTCGATAGTTCGGCCCATCACGAATTGCCGCCCGAGAATACGCATCGCCTGCGTTACGGCCTGACGGATGACCGGCTCGCCCGAGCGCGACAACAGGCGCCCCAGAATCGCACCGAGATCGCCGCTGTCGTCGCGATCGAGCCGCATGATGCGGCCAGTCAGCATGAGCGCCCAGGTCGAGGCGTTGACGAAGAGCGATTCGCTGGATCCGACATGGCGCCGCCAGTCGACATCCTCGAGCTTGTCGCGGATCAGCCGGTCAGCGGTATCGGCGTCCGGCACGCGCAGCAACGCCTCCGCGAGACACATCAGCACCACGCCTTCGCGGCTCGAGAGCGCGTATTCGTGCATGAAAGCATCGATACCGCCGTTACCGAGCCGTTTCTCGCGCACCTCGCGCACGAAGGCGCGGGCCCGTTCGGCAATGCGATCGAGCGTCTCCGGCGACAGCGTGGCCAACTCGATCAGCGCTTCGACGCAGCGCGTTTCATCGGCCCGGTGCAGGGCCCGGATACGGGCACGCAGCGGGTCGGGGGACGGCAGAGGTTCGCGGAAGATCATGGCCCCATTGTCTAGCCCGGACGGTCTTTCCTGTCACCTGAATCGCCTGTGTCCCGGCCGGCGTCGCAGCCGCGAAGGTCGATTGCTATTTCCGCTCGCAGGCGGACATGATGATGCCGGTATGACATAGGGAGGCGATGTCGATGCGCGTTCGGATCATGGCTCGGGTTGCGGCAGGGTTTCCGTTGGGCGTCCTGATGGGAATGGCAGCCTTCTCCTGGTCCGCAGGCAGTCAGGCCGACGGCGCAGAAGTCACCTGCCCGGCCGAGATCGAAGTCGTGCAGGAATTGCGCGAACCGCAGACCGAATGGGCCGAGGGTGCGGAACCCTGGCCGAGCGAACTGGTCAATCTCGCGGTCTATGACGGGCCGCCGGAAGAACTGGTGCAGCTCATTCACGACGAGGAAAGCGAAGACGGCGATACGGCCTCGATCGCCTGGGACCTCGTCGCCAATGAGGGGCGCGGTTACTGGATCACGTGCCATTACGCGAACACGCTGGTGACGTTGACGCGCGCGCTGCCGATGTCGGTCACGCGCTGCGAGGTCGTGTTTGAGACCCAGCTTCGCTATGCCGACGGTCGCGAGGTGGTGCGCTCCATGCGCTGCTTCTGAGCGCCGGGTTTCAACGGAAGTCGCGCGAGCGGTAGTCGGGCTCGTGGCCGGGCCGTACCACTTCGTCGGCGCGTGCGAGAGCTGGGGGCAGAACAGGTCCGCCGGCCGCCAATGTAACGAGATCGGATGACAGATCGGTCAGCCGGTCAGCGATCACATGGATCACCCGCCCCTCCCGCTGCAGCCGCCCGTCGACGCCCAAAAGTTTTGCACCGAGTACGATCGGCCGGAACCGTTCGAAGATCTTCGGCCAGATGACGATATTGGCGATACCGGTTTCGTCTTCCAGCGTAGCGAAGATGACGCCGCTCGCCGTACCCGGTCGCTGCCGCACCAGCACGATCCCGGCCACGCGCACGCGACGCTCGTTGCCGATACCGACCAGCCGCATCGCCTGGCGATAGCCGCGATCCTCCATCGCCGGCCGCAGCAATGCCATCGGATGCTGCCGCAGCGTCATGCGCAATGTCGCGTAATCCAGCGACACATCCTCACCGGCGGAAGCGGTCGGCAACAGGACCGGCGCTTCCGGCCCTTCATCCGCCTCACCCGCCGCGGCGAATAGCGGCAAAGGGGCTGCCGGCAATCCCTTCACCGCCCACAAGGCTTCGCGCCGCCCGAGCCCGATTGAACGAAACGCATCGGCCCGCGCGAGCCGCTCCAGCACGCCGCTGTCGAGACCGGCGCGGCGGCGCAACGCCAGCGGATCGTCGTAACCATTGCCGCGTGCCGCTACCAGCCGCGCCGCCGCGGCCTCGTTCACACCCTTTATCTGCCGCAGGCCGAGCCGCAGCGCATAGCCGCCGACCGCGCCAGATTCCGGTTCGAGCGTCGAATCCCAGCCGCTGCGATTGACGTCGGCCTCGCGCACGAGAACGCCATGCTCGATCGCATCGCGCACGATCTGGGCCGGCGCATAGAATCCCAACGGCTGGCTGTTCAGCAGAGCACAGGCGAAGACTGCCGGATAACGCCATTTCATCCACGCCGAGACATAGACCAGCAGCGCGAAGCTCGCCGCGTGGCTTTCCGGGAATCCGTAATCGCCGAACCCTTCGATCTGTCGAAAGCAGCGCTCGGCGAACTCGCGTTCGTAATTGTTCGCGACCATGCCGTCGATCAGCTTGTCCTTGAACGTATGAATCGTGCCGGCATGGCGGAAGGTGGCCATCGCCCGGCGCAGTCCATCGGCCTCGTCCGGCGTGAAGCCGGCCGCGACGATGGCGATTCGCATCGCCTGTTCCTGAAATAGCGGCACGCCGAGCGTCTTGCCGAGCACCGCCTCGAGCGCGGGCGAAGGAAAGCTCACTTTTTCTTCGCCGGACCGACGGCGCAGATAGGGATGCACCATGTCGCCCTGGATCGGACCCGGCCGCACGATCGCGACCTCGATGACGAGATCGTAGAAATTTTTCGGCTTGAGGCGCGGCAGCATCGCCATCTGCGCGCGGCTTTCAACCTGGAAGACGCCGAGCGAATCCGCGCGGCAGAGCATGTCGTAGACTTCTTCATCGTTTTCCGGGACAGAGGCCAGCGTGAAGGCCTTGCCCCAATGCCGGCGGATCAGTTCGAAGCCCTTGCCAAGGCAGGTCAGCATGCCGAGCGCCAGGATATCGACCTTGAGTATGCCGAGCGCATCGAGATCGTCCTTGTCCCACTCGATGACGGTGCGCCCTTCCATCGCCGCGTTCTCGATTGGCACCAGTTCGGAGAGCGGCCCCTCGGTCATGACGAAGCCGCCTACATGCTGCGAAAGGTGACGCGGCGCGCCGATCAGTTCGCGGGTTCGCGCGATCGTCTGCGCCATGCGCCGCTCTTTCGGGTCGAGCCCGAGTTCGCGCACCCGCGCCTCGGCCACGCCCTCCTCGCTCCAACCCCAGATCTGGCCGGCTATCCGGTCGACCAGATCGAGCGACAGGCCCATCGCCTTGCCGGTCTCGCGGATCGCCGAGCGGCTGCGATAGCAGATCACCGTGGCGGCGAGCCCGGCGCGATCGCGGCCATATTTCTCGTAGACATGCTGGATCACCTCTTCGCGCCGCTCATGCTCGAAATCGACATCGATGTCGGGCGGTTCGTTGCGCACCGCGCTGACGAAACGCTCGAACAGGAGATCGTGGTGCGCAGGGTCGATCGAAGTGATGCCGAGGCAATAGCAGACCGCGGAATTGGCCGCCGAACCGCGCCCCTGACAGAGGATTCCTTTCTCGCGGGCGAAAGCCACGAGGTCGTGCACGGTGAGGAAATACGGTGCGTAGCCAAGCTTGCCGATCAGCGTCAGTTCATGCCGGATCGTTTGCGCGACCTTGTCGGGCACGCCCTGGGGATAGCGATCGCGCGCACCGAGCGCCGTCAGATGATCGAGCTGCTGCTGCGGCGTACGGCCTTCCTGCGTGAGCTCCTTCGGATATTCGTAGCGCAGCTCGTCGAGGCTGAAGCGGCAGCGCGCCGCGATGTCGACGCTATGCGCCAGCGCCTGCGAATAATCCGTAAACAGTCGCGCCATCTCGCCGGGGCCTTTGAGATGCCGCTCGGCATTCGGCTCCAGCCGGTGCCCCGCCGCATCGATGGCGACATGCTCGCGGATGCAGGTGACGAGGTCATGCAGTTCGCGCCGCTCGGCTGTGTGATAGAGCGCATCGCCGACCGCGACCAGAGGCGCCCCGGTCTCTCTCGCCAGCATTGCCCGCGCGGCGATGCGGCGGCGATCGTCGCCCTGCAAACGATGCCAGGCGGCCAGATACACGCTGCCGGGGAAACTCTCGACCAGCGCGCGCAGGCGATCGGCATCGACATTGTCGGGCGCCGCCTTTTCCTCGAAAGCAGGCAAGGACAGAATAATGAAGATCTGCCCCGCACCATGCGCAAGCATATCGGCGAAACCGAGACGACATTCGCCCTTGGGCGCACGACGGCGGCCGAGCGTGATCAGGCGTGAGAGCCGTCCATAGGCAGCACGATCGGTCGGCAGCGCGATCACCGTCGCCTTGTCATCGAGTTCGAGCCGTACGGCCGGAATGAAGGCGAAACCGGACTCTCGCGCCTGCTGATGCGCCCGCACCACGCCCGCGAAACTGTTGATGTCGGCGAGTGCGAGCGCCTTAAGCCCGAGTTCCTGCGCCTGCTCTATCAGCTCTTCGGGATGCGAGGCGCCGCGCAGGAAGCTGAAATTGCTGATGCAGGCGAGCTCGGCATAAGCGGGACCCGGCATTGCTGCAATCAGGCGAACAGCCCGTGCAGCAGCCAGCGCGCCTCGCCGCCCTGCTCGCGGCAGAGCCAGAACCGCCCACCATCCTCGTCCTCGATGCGCCAATAGTCGCGCGGCGGGCGATCGCCTTCCGCCGCCGGGCGCCACCATTCGGGAGCAATGCGCTCCGGCCCTTCCACGGCGGCGATGGGTTGCACGCCCTCGCGCCGATGCAGCGCGACCGGTTCGCCTTCGTGATCGACACTCACCGAAACCGGCATCGGCTGGTCGAGCAGCCGCAGCGGCCGTGGCCGGTCGCGCCACCAGCCCGGCATCGCCGCGGGCGCATGTGCCGCGACCCGTTGTTGCGCCCGTTCGGCGCTGTAGCTCTCGCGCGGCGCCAGCCGACGCAACTGCTCGAATCCAAGACGATTTCCAAGCCTGTCCAGCAGATTGGAAAGATCTCTTAAATCCGGAGATGAAGCATAATGTGGGGCAGGCAGGGCATTCCCGCCGGCAATGACAGGGCTCGGCGGGAGATCCGGCTGCGGCTCCGATTGCGTGTGGCCAATCACCATCTGAAGGGCGCTCAGTGGCTCGGCGACGCTGGCCGCCAGCGTGACCGTCTCGATCCCGAAACCGGAATCGATCTGCTCGATCTGGGGCGCGAACAGACGCAGCAGCGCATCGGGATCGCGGTTCGGTCGCGCCGTGCCGATGGACACCTCGCGCATCGTGCCGTCGACCCGATAGAAGGCGAGGACGAGCCGTCTTGCGCCCAGCCCCTCGGCTTCGAGCCCGCGACAGAGCGGCGGCAGCAGCCGCGCGAGTGCCGCCGCGATCGCCGGCTGGTCGATGACCGGTTCGGGAAAGGCGAGCCGCACCAGATGACGCGGCACCGGCCGACGCGGGCTTAGCGGTTCGTCGCAGCGACCGAGTGCCTGATCGAGCCGTCGCCCCACGCTCTCGCCGAAGCGACGGGCGAGTGCAGCGCGCGGCAGCGGATAAAGATCGTCGATGCGACGCAAGCCGAGCCGGTCGAGCTCTGCCGCATCGGCAGCGCCGATCCGCAATGCGGCGACCGGCAGCGGTGCCAGTGCCACGCGCTGGCCGCCGGCCGGCAGGATTGCGATGCCGCCACTCGCCGGACGCTGCGCCGCGGCGAGAAAGCGTGCCGCCGCCCAGGCCGCACCGGGCGTGTCGGCGCAGCCCGCCTGGGTCGCGAAACCGAACTTCTCGAGATGAAATACGAGATCGGTAAGCAGCGCCGCTTCGCCGCCGGCGAGATGGGCGCAGCCGGTGATGTCGAGCCAGATGCCCTCCTCGCCCTCGCTTGCGGTCCAGGGCGTATAGCGGCCGCACCAGTCGGCCAGCTTCCCCAGCGTCGCCGCATCGCCGATCGGATCGGCCGGCCGCACCACAAGATCGGGCAACAAAGCGCGGGCATCGGCGAGCGCCATGCCCGGAAGAATGCCGGCGGCCCCGGCGCGCGCATCGGCCATCGTGACAAGCGCGCGTCCGGCCTCCGTCCGCACGGTAACCAGCGGCGGAGGATTGTCGCGACGCCGGTTCGCCGGCCCGTCGTCGAATGGCCCGTGGGCGGATGCGTCAGCCGGCAACCATGACCGGAGCAGGCGCGCGGTCGCGAAACGCGGCAGCCAGAGCGATACGATCCGTCGCTGCGTCATGTCTCGCCTCCACTTCCCATTGTCCGTTCTGCCCGATGCGGCTGCGCTGCAGTGCGAGCCGCCAGCGCGGCGTCGCAAAGCCGTCGGGAAATCCGTTGCGATCGCGCGCGCCCGGCAAAGCGGCAACCGACCAGCCGGTCATCGCGCCGGGAATGGCGCTGCGATTGCCGGTCTGCAGAACGATGCCGGTCGTGCCGCCGGCCTCGGCCGCGAGCTGCAGCCGGCGCGCGGATTTGGGGTCGATGCGATCGAGTTCGACCACGGCACCGGCAAGACCGGACGTGCGCAACGCTTCCTCGAAGGCCCAGAGCCGGTCGGCCGGCCGCGCCGCCTCGACCAGGATCAGCCGGCCGGTATCGAGCCCGAGCCGGGCAAGGCCCGGGCCGTAAAGATCCGCTCGCGCGGGCAGCCAAAAGGCTGGCCCGTCGCTGCCGCGCTGCAGGCGGGCGAGCAGGAAGGTCGCAAAGCCGGTTGCGGCCGCGCTGCCATCGCCCGGCGCCACGACATGCAGGGCGGCACGCGGCAGGCCGCCGCCGAGTGCGCGGTCGAGGGCTTCGAGCCCGAGGGGGATCCGGCTGCCGGCCCCGACCGCGCCTGGCGCGAGCCGTCCGACGAGCGCCCGAAGCGAAGCAATGCGCTCGTCAGACCGGCCCGGATGGCCGGCGTCATGGCCGAAGCGATCCAATCTCGCGGCGGGAGGTTGATCCGTGCCGGGGGTATCGGCAGCGGACACCGCGAGGTTTGAATCTTCAGGGAAATCGCTCCCCTGCCCGTCCATGATGCCGGCTCCGTCTTGCTGGGTTGATGGTGTTTGTTCCTGAAATGTTCTAGTCGGCGGCCAACCGGGCTGTCAAGCGTTGCCATGGCCGGCAGCTCAAATCCTCGCTGTTCGATTTCTACCGCCCTTCTCCGGCGTGGCGTGCCAAAGCCCGACACACGCCTTTTCGTATTACGATGCAGCCCAGCGAATCGCCGACCGGGGGAATAAGGCGCTGCGACTGAAATCCATCACAGGATCGCTGGCGATCGCCGTGCTGCTGTTGCTCGGTGCCGGCGACAGCCATCTCGTTGCGCCTGCGCTTGCGCAGGAGGCGAGCGACGAAACGGACATAGCGTCCGACCCCACTGCAACCATCCGCGTCAAACTGATGTGGTACAATCAGGCGCAGTTCGCCGGGCTCTATGTCGCCGACGCCAAGGGCTTCTATGAACGCGAAGGGCTCAAGGTCGAACTGCTCGAAGGCGGCAGCGGTATCCAGCCTTTGACCGCGCTCGAAACCGGCGAAGCGGATATCGCGCTCAACTGGCTGCCCGCCGTGATCGAGGCACGCAAACGCGGCGTCGATCTGATCAATATCGGTCAGATCTTTCAGAAATCGGGCACCATGATCGTCTGCCGGCACGATGCCGGCGTGCGCCATTCCGGCGATGTCGCGGGCAAGCGCATCGGCGTGTGGAATGTCGGCGACGAACTCAACCTGCGCTTCTGGCTGGCGGAGGTCGGGATCGATCCGCAACAGGTCGAGATCGTCCAGCAGCGTCCGAACGGCGCCGATCTGATCGAAGGGAAAGCCGCCTGCGTCACCGCGATGACCTACAACGAATACTGGACGATCATCGATTCCGGCCTGACGCCCGCCAATCTGATGGTCGAACGGCTCGGCGACGAGCAACTCGGCTTCCTCGAAGACGGATTCTACGTTCTGAGTTCGAACCTGGAGGATCCGGCGAAACGCGATGCGCTCGTGCGTTTCCTCCGCGCCAGCATCAAGGGCTGGACCGATGCGCTGAAAAACCCCGACGAGGCCCTCGCGATCTCGATGGCGGTCACACCACAACTTGCGTTCGATCATCAACAGCGCATGCTCGAATCGGTGCTCGCCTTGGTCGATACGGACGGCCGCATCGGCCATCTCGATCTCGCGGGGTTCGACCAGTCTATTGCCGTGATCGCCGCGCGCGAAGGCGATCGCGCGGCGGTGCAGCAGGCCGCAACCGGTTCATGGACGCACGCGCTCTGGTACGAGGCAGGTTTTGCCGACGACACGTTCCTGACGCTCTCGGAAGCGACGCGATACCGGCTGATCGAGGCGGTCGATACGCGCTGGTTCCTGATGCTGGAGCTGATGGGGACCGCCGCGTTCGGCCTCGCCGGGTTCATGCGTGCCCAGCAGCGCCGCTACGATCTGTGGGGCGCATTCATACTCACTTTGTTACCGGCGGCCGGCGGCGGGACGCTGCGCGATCTGCTGATCGGGCGCACGCCGTTCATCTTTCAGGATCCGATCTACATCCATGTCATTCTGGCGGTGCTGATCGGCGGCACGATCGTCTCGCGCTTCACTAGCGGACATGCGGCGGCCTCGAAGGAATTCGACAAGGCGCGCGTACTGTTCGACGCGATCGGCATGACCGCCTACGCGATGGTCGGCGCCGCGGTTGCGATCATTGCCGATCTCTACTGGATCTGGGTGCCGTTCTGCGCGGCGCTGAGCTGCGCCGGCGGCGGCATGCTG
>JBBDWW010000004.1:0-1501 GCA_040902645.1 Dongiaceae bacterium
TCAATGTTCAGCGCGACGATGATCTGGTTTGCGACCTTGCAGGTCTGGCCATCGCCATTGCCGCCGACCAGCGTGATGTTCTTGCCCATCAGTTCGAACAGCGGCTTCGCGCGCTCGAACGCGGCATCGGGACCGCCGATCATGATGGTGAGTGCGGCGTTCTTGGCGCCGACCTCGCCGCCGGAGACCGGCGCGTCGAGATAGTCGCAGCCTTTTTCGCCGATGCGCTTGGCGAAGTCCTTAGTCTCGATCGGCGAGATCGAACTCATGTCGATCACCAGCTTGCCCTTCGAGAGTCCGTCGGCGACGCCATCCTTGCCGAACAACACGGTTTCGACGTCCGGCGTGTCCGGCAACATCAGAATGATGATCTCGGATTTCTCGGCGACCTCGCGCGCGCTTTTGCACGAAACGGCACCGCCGTCGGCCAGTTCCTTCGGCAGCGGCGCGCGATGCTGGAGAAGAAAAAGCTTGTGGCCGGCCTTCTGCAGATGGCCTGCCATCGGGCGGCCCATGATGCCCGTTCCGATGAAACCGATATCCGTCATGCTCGTCGATCCTTTTTTGCCGGCGTCTCTAACGCCAGGCGTCCATCCAGGAAAGACCGGCGCGCGTCTCGCCGGCCGGTTTGTATTCGCAACCGATCCAGCCGTCATAGCCGATGCGATCGAGATGCGCGAACAAAAATGGGTAGTTGATTTCGCCGGTGCCGGGTTCATGTCGCCCCGGATTGTCGGCAAGCTGGAAATGGCCGATGCGCGGCAGCAGCCGCTCGATCGTGGCCGCCAGCTCTCCTTCCATGCGCTGCATGTGATAGATGTCGTACTGGAACTTGAGATTGTCGGCGCCGATTTCGTCCATCACCGCGATTGCCTGCGCGCTGTAGTTCAGCCAGAAACCGGGAATGTCATAGACATTGATCGCTTCGATCAGGAGCGTGAGTTTCGCTTTGGCGAACTCGGCGGCGGCATAGCGCAGGTTGCCGACGAAGGTCGCGCGCGCGGTGTCGGCATCCGCATGGGTCGGCTTGATGCCGCTAAGACAGTTGAGGCGCGGGCAGGACAAAGCCTGCGCGTAGCGGATCGACGTTGCAACACTGTCGCGGAATTCGTCGACCCGCGCCGGATCGCAGGCGATGCCGCGATCGCCCTTCGCCCAGTCACCCGCCGGCAGGTTGAACAGCGCCTGTTTCAGTCCGAGTGCATCGAGCCGCGCGCGCAGCTCGGCGGGATCGTAATCGTAGGGCGATATGTATTCGACCGCCTTGAACCCGGCTTTCGCCGCGGCATCCAGCCGGTCGAGGAACGGCAGCTCGGTGAACAGCATCGACAGGTTGGCGGCGAAGCGTGGCATGGCGTTTCCCCTCCTCACTCGCTGTACGCACAGCGCATTCAAAAGCTCGTCATGCCCGGGCTTGACCCGGGCATCCACTGCGCCGAGACACCGAGCTTCCGTGAATCGACGGAGCCTAGCCGATCCGTGGATTGCGCGCCGCGGCCGG
>JBBDWW010000005.1:0-55459 GCA_040902645.1 Dongiaceae bacterium
ACCCGTATCACCGGCTTGATCCGCCACGACATTGGCCGGCGCGGCAAACGCTTCGTTCGCCTCGATGAGATCGAGATCGTTCGGCTTCCAGCCGGCCTTGGCAAGCGCCTCGCGGCTCGCCGGGATCGGACCCGAACCCATGATTGCCGGATCGACGCCCGCGGTCGCCCAGGAAACGATGCGCGCGATCGGCGCAAGGCCGCGCTTCTTCGCCTCGTCCATCGACATGACGACGATCGCCGCCGCGCCGTCATTGATGCCGGAGGCATTGCCCGCCGTCACGGTGCCGCCTTCGCGCAGAAAGGCGGGGCGAAGCTTGGCCAGCGAATCGATCGTCGTGCCGTGGCGCGGATATTCATCGTCCGCGACGACGACGTCGCCCTTCCGGCTCTTCACCGTCACCGGCACGATCTCGTCCTTGAAGCGTCCCGCCTTCTGCGCGGCCTCAGCCTTCTGCTGCGAGGATGCGGCGAACGCGTCCTGCTCCTCGCGCGTGATCTGCCATTTCTGCGCGACGTTCTCGGCTGTATTGCCCATGTGATAGCCGTTGAAGGCGTCCCACAGCCCGTCCTTGATCATGGTGTCGACCAGCTCGGCATTGCCCATCTTCACGCCGGCGCGCAGGTACACGCAGTGCGGCGCCTGGGTCATGCTCTCCTGGCCGCCGGCGACGACGATGCGACTGTCGCCGGTCTTGATCGCCTGATAGGCGAGTGCGACCGCGCGCAATCCCGAGCCGCAAAGCTGGTTGATCTGGATCGCGGTCTTTTCGACCGGAATGCCGGCCGCGACCGCAGCCTGACGGGCCGGATTCTGTCCGGCGCCCGCCGTCAAAATCTGGCCGAGGATGGCCTCGTCGATGTCGCCGGTTGCCAGTTTGGCGCGTTCCAGCGCCGCCTTGATGGCGATCGCGCCAAGTTCGTGCGCGGCCAGCGTGGCAAAGGCCCCGTTAAAGGCGCCGACCGGCGTACGGACGGCACTGACGATGGCGATATCGGTCATTCTGTCTCTCTCCCTTGGGGGGTCGGGGGGCGGCGCGGGCGGGATCAGAACGGCCCGCAGCAGGTCGTTATAGCCAAACCTAGTGACCGGCCTGTTGCGGTGCAAGAATGGCCCCGGTCAGGGGACGGCGCGCAACCATGCGGCAATCGGCTGCCAGACCTCGCGCTCGGCCCGGCCACCGACCATCATTCCGATATGGCCGGCTGCGGGGGTCATCGGCGTTGCCCGGGGCAGTGTTGCCGCCAGCGCCCGGGCGGAGCCCGGCGGCACGATCCGGTCGGTATCGGGGATCACCACCAGAGCGGGCAGATCGCAGGACGCGGGCGAAACCGCCGTGCCACCGATCCGCCACTGGCCGGTCGCGGGGCTGTTCGCGCCGTACCAACCGGCCAAAGTCTCGATCGCGACCAGGGTCGCGAGCGGAATCCCGTCATTGAGCCAGTCCTCGAGTGCGACGAACCGCCGCGCGCGGTCGCTGGCAGGATCAAGTTCGGCGAAGGCGAGAAACTTGCGGATCACCTGCATCGGATCGAGTGCGGCGAACAGCGACTGGATCGCATCGACCGGGAGGGCACCTGCGGCTGCCATCGTCGGCATCAGCCATGCCGCCATGGCGCCAAGGCCGCGCGCCTGTTCGGGACGTTCGGCGTGAAAATCCCACGGCGTCGCGAGCAGCGCGAGGCCGGCGAGATCGCGCTCGCGCCGATGCGCCAGCGCGAGCGCAAGATTGCCGCCCATGCAGTAGCCGAGAACGATCGGCTTCGCCTTGTTCGTCGCGGCTCGAACCGCGTCGAGCGCCGGCTCCAGCCGCTCTGTCGTGTATGACGTCAGATCGAAGCCGCGCTCGGCGACGCCGGGCGCATCCCAGTCGATGGCGAATACCGGAAATCCCTGGTTTGCGAGCCAGCGCAGAAAGCTGGTTTCCGGCATCAGATCGAGCACGTAGTAGCGATTGACCAGCGAGGGCACGACCAGAATCGGCGGCAGCGTCCTGTCGGTCGCATGGTTGCGATAATCGAGCAGCCGCGTCGTGCCGGCCTGCCAGAGCAACGGCACCGCCGCCATGTCGCGGCGATAGCGATGCGTGCGATAGGCGGCGACGCCGCTTTCGAATCGCGCGCGACGCGCGGCGATTTCGCCGATGACAGCAGCGGTAAATTCCTGCGGTTCGACGTTACCGAGATTTTCGAGAAGCGCCGCGCGGTCGCTTTGGAGCTGCGGGCTCCAGGGCAGCGATCCGTTCTTCAAGAGCGGCAAGGCGGCGAGCGAGCTCGTCCAGGCGCCCGTCGCGGTCGCCAGATGCTGCATGTACGGACGCGGCCCCAGACGTTCCGGCGACGCTTCCGGGCTCTGCGGCGGATGGCTTATTGTCTCCATGGGTCGCGCTCCAGGCGGCAGCGGCGGCGAGCCCGGCCGAACCCATGGCCGCGATGAAGCGGCTCATCTGCTCGGCCAGCGCCGGATCCCCGGCCAGCGCCGAAAGCTGCGCCTCCCAGAGATCGAGATAGCGCCGCGCCAGGCTCTCCAGATCGGGCGTTTCGCTCATGATTCCCGACTATAGGCGAGGCCCGCCCGGGAGGCCACATACCGCGCCGCAACACCCGTTTGCGGCGCAGCGAATGCATTGCACAACGCCGCCCAAATCCTGTTATGCTCGCCCCTTCGCGTGTGCAGCGCAGGCATTCGAGGACAGCGCGGACCCATGGCAGATACCGGCACGGGTCAGACCGGCCCGATTACCATCAAGAAGTACGCCAACCGGCGGCTCTACAATACGGCAACCTCAAGTTATGTGACGCTCGACCATCTCTGCCAGATGGTGAAAGACGGCGTCGAATTCACGGTGTTCGACGCCAAGACCGGCGACGATATCACTCGCCAGGTTCTGACTCAGATCATCGTCGAAGAGGAATCGAAGGGCGGCCAAAATCTGCTGCCGCTCAACTTCCTGCGTCAACTCATCAAGTTCTATGGCGACAATCTCCAGTTCCTGGTGCCGCGCTATCTCGAACATTCAATGGAATCGTTCGCGCGCAATCAGGAGCAGATGCGCAAGGCGATGCAGGACAGTTTCGGCGGCATGTTCCCGTTCGGCCGCTTCGAGGAGATGGGCAAGCAGAACCTCGCTCTGTTTGAGCAGGCGATGCAGATGTTCAACCCATTCCGCGCAGCCGGCACGCCGGGCGCAACCAATGCGCCCGAACGCGAGGTGGTACCCGATATCGCCGGCCAGGCAAAGAAGGCCGCCGACTCGGTCGAAGCGTTGCGCCAGCAGCTCGAACAGCTGCAGGAGAAGATCGACGCGCTCGGCCGGGACCGGACCGGGAAATCGCAGCAGGGCTGATCCGCCGCCTCGCCATGCTTGCTGCGGATTGCTAGTGTCGCAGCCTTGTCCATCAGCCTCCCGTTGAACTCCAAGACAATGACCGACACGCCGACCACCATTGTCGATCTGATTGCGGCACGTCCGGGCAATGACCCCGCTTTGCTCGCCCCCGATCGCGAGACGCTGAGCTACGGGGCGCTGGCAGCACAGATCGATCGAACGGCAGCTTCACTCGCCGCGCATGGCATCAGCCCGGGCGATAGCGTCGCGATCGTGCTGCCGAACGGGCCGGAAGCGGCAACCGCCTTTCTCGGTGTCGCCGCACAGGCCGCCGCTGCTCCGCTCAATCCCGGCTATCGCACCGACGAGTTCGATTTCTATCTCGGCGATCTCGCGGCGAAGGCGCTGATCGTTGCAGCCGGAGCCGACACGCCGGCGATCGAGGTGGCACGACGGCGCGGCATTCCGATCCTTGCCATCACGCCACAGACCGCCGCCGGCGCGTTCACGATCGATGCCCCGTCCGGCACGAATCGGAAGTCGAAGCGGCCCGGCGGCGAAGACACGGCTCTGCTGCTGCACACCTCGGGCACGACCTCGCGACCCAAACTGGTGCCGCTCAGCCATCGCAACCTGATCGCCTCGGCCGGGAATATTGCGACGACGCTCAAGCTCGGTGCGGCCGACCGCTGTCTCAACATCATGCCGTTGTTCCATATTCACGGGCTCGTCGGCGTGCTCGCCGCATCGATCCGTGCCGGCGGCTCGGTTTTCTGTTCGCCCGGCTACAACGCGCTGCGCTTCTACGCCTGGCTGACGGATTCCCAGGCGAGCTGGTACTCGGCGGTACCGACCATGCATCAGGCGAATCTCGCGCGCGCCTCGCATAACCGTGCGGTACTGGATACGCAGACGCTGCGCTTCATCCGCTCGTCCTCGTCGTCCTTGCCGGCGCGCGTCATGGCCGAACTCGAAGAGACGTTCGGCTGCCCGGTTATCGAGTCCTACGGCATGACCGAGGCGACGCATCAGATGACCAGCAACATGTTGCCGCCAGGCGGACGCAAGGCCGGTTCGGTCGGTATCGCCGCCGGGCCCGAAGTCCGGCTGATGTCGGAAGACGGCACATTGTTGTCGGGCGATGCGATCGGCGAAGTGGTCATTCGCGGCCGCAATGTGACAGCGGGTTATCTCAACAACATGGCGGCCAACGCGACCGCGTTCCACGATGGCTGGTTCCGTACCGGCGATCTCGGCCGCTTCGATCAGGAGGGTTTTCTCACGATCGAGGGACGGCTCAAGGAAATCATCAATCGCGGCGGCGAGAAGATCAGCCCGCGCGAAGTCGACGAGGCGCTGATGGCGCATCCCGCCGTCGCCCAGGCCGTCGCCTTTGCAATGCCGCATGCGAAACTGGGCGAAGAAGTCGCTGCGGCCGTCGTGCTGCGCGATTCGATGACGACCGACGAACGGGGCCTGCGCGATTTCCTCTCGGAACGGCTCGCCGATTTCAAGGTGCCGCGGAAGATCGTCATTCTCGACGAAATCCCGAAGGGCGCGACCGGCAAGCTGCAGCGCATCGGGCTTGCCGCGAAACTCGGTCTCGCCTCGTGAAGATCTGCATCTACGGCGCCGGATCGATCGGCGGGCTGCTCGGCGCGCGGCTCGCGCATAAGGGCAATCACGAGGTGACGCTGATCGCACGCGGCGCGCATCTCGAGGCGATCCGCCGCAGCGGCCTGAAGCTCATTACCGACGAGGAAACGATCGTCGCACGGCCGGCGGCAACCGACGATCCGAAACAGGCAGGTCCGCAGGACGTGGTGATCGTCGCCGTGAAAGCGCCCGCGGTTGCCGGCATCGCCGAGGCCATGCAGCCGCTGCTCGGCCCCGATACCGCCGTGCTGACGGCGATGAACGGCGTGCCCTGGTGGTATTTCCACGGGCTCGACGGTCCGTGGCGCGACCGCCGCATCCGCAGCCTCGATCCCAACGGGCGGCTCGAAAGACTGATCGAAACGCGCCGCGTGATCGGTTGCGTCGTCTATCCAGCCGCCGAGATCGCGGAGCCGGGTGTCATCCGGCACGGCTATGGCAACCGTTTCATGCTCGGCGAACCGGATGGCAGCCGCAGCGAGCGGATCGGGGCGCTATCCGCCGCGCTCAACGATGCCGATTTCAAGGCGCCCGTGCGCCCAAAGATCCGCGACGATATCTGGGTCAAATTGTGGGGCAATCTGTCGTTCAATCCGGTCAGCATTCTCACGCACGGCACCCTGGTCCAGATCGCGCGCGATCCCGGCACCAACGCGGTCATCCGCCGCATGATGGAAGAAAGCCAGCGGGTCGCCGAGGCGCTCGGCGTTTCCTTCGGCGTCGATATCGAAACCCGGATCGGCTGGGCGGCCGATGTCGGCGAACATAAGAGCTCGATGCTGCAGGATCTCGAGAACGGCAAGGCGATGGAGATCGATGCGCTGCTGACGGCCGTGGTCGAGATGGGCGACATGGTCGGCATCGAAACGCCGTTGCTCGATACGATCCTCGCCTTGGCGATCCAGCGCGGCCGCGTTGCCGGCTGCTACTCCGCATAGCCGTGCCCGCTGACGGCGCCGCGTCACCCGCGGCCAACCGCTGGCGCGCGCTTGCGCTGATCGCCTTCTGCCAGGTTATGGCCCTTGCCCTGTGGTTCTCGGCAACCGCGATCCTGCCCTCGCTCGCGCGCGACTACGCACTCTCCGCGACACAGCAATCCTTGTTTACCAGCGGCGTACAGGCGGGGTTCGTCGTCGGCACACTGATCTCAGCCTTCTTCGGCCTTGCCGACCGGCTCGACCCGCGACGTTTTTTCGCCGCCTCGGCGCTGGTCGCCGCACTCGCCAACGCTGCGTTGCTTCTGGTCGAGCCGACATCCTGGGGCGTGATCGCGCTGCGGTTCGCGACCGGTATGTGTATGGCCGGCGTCTATCCCGTCGGGATGAAGCTCGCCTCGACCTGGGCGAAGAACGACATGGGCCTCGTCGTCGGGCTACTGGTGGGCGCACTCACGATTGGATCGGCAGCGCCGCATCTCTTCAATGCGCTGGGCGGGCTCGACTGGCGGGCGACGCTTGTCACCGCCTCGCTCTCGGCGCTCACCGCCGCCGTTGCGATCCTGTTCGTCCGGCTGAGGCCGCGCATGGTGGCAACGCCGCGCTTCGATCCGCGCATGGCGCTTGCCGCCTGGCGGGTGCGTTCACTGCGCCTCGCGAATTTCGGTTATTTCGGCCATATGTGGGAGCTCTACGCCATGTGGGCGTGGATCGGCGTCTTCCTGCAGGCGAGCTTCCTCGCGACGATGACGCCGCCGGACGCAGCCCTGCTGGCACGCTATGCGACCTTTGCGGTGGTCGGGATCGGGGCGGTCGGCTGCGTCGCGGCGGGACTGCTCGCCGACCGGCTCGGCCGCACCACGATCACCATCGCGGCGATGGCGGTGAGCGGCGCCTGCGCGCTGACGGTCGGGTTTCTGTTCGGCGGTGATTCGCGCTGGCTGATTGCGCTTTGCCTCATCTGGGGCATCGCGGTCGTTGCCGATTCCGCGCAGTTCTCGGCCTCGATCGCCGAACTCTCCGAGCGCCATCTGGTCGGCACGATGCTGACTTTGCAGACCTCGATTGGCTTTACGCTCACGCTGTTGACCATCCACCTGATGCCCTGGTGGATCGATACGCTCGGCTGGGAATACGCCTTTGCGCCGCTGGCGATCGGCCCGATGCTCGGCGTTATCGCGATGGCGCGGCTGCGCGCCGATCCGGATTCCCGAAAGCTCGCGGGTGGACGACGGTAGGAGCGCGCGCTACTCCCACCCGCTGCCGAGTTTCGCGCGCTCGGCGGGCGGGAGGGTCGCCGCGGCATCCGCGATCGCCGCCAGCACCGCTGCCTGAAACGCATCGTTGCGCCGGCGTAATTCGTCCTGCGCCGCATCGATGGCGGCACGATCGAACGGCTCCGCGCGCAAGAGGTCGAGCGCAACACGCCGCTGCGCCAGCAGCGCGCCGCCAGCCTCGACCAGCGCCTCGCGATCGGCCCCCACCGCTTCGAGGAAACTGTCGCGGTCCGCCCGATCGAGACCTTCGGTCAGGCGGAACAACAGCCAGCGAACGGGGCGGACCTGGTCATCCTGCATCCAGGCCGCGGCGATCTGATCGCTTCCGCCAAACCAGTGGTGCAGATGGCGGCCACCCGTCATCCCGAGCAGGAAGAGATTGAGAACGACCGACAGCGCCAGCGCGATCACGACCCAGCGTGCATGGGTCCACACAGCGGTTACCATGATTGGTCGACCTCCGAGCTTGAAACGGGAAACAGGGCGGCGAGGGTTTCGTCGGCGATCGCCGGTTCGGGATCGCCCCAGCCGATGAGAAAGCCGGCGAGGGCCGCCGCCAGCGCAAGACCGGCCGCAGCCGGGCCGTCGACGCCGATCGTATGCACCAGCCAGCCGACCGGATGGCGCAGCGGATCGCGCTGCGGCATGGCGAGGACGCGCGCCGTCAGGATCGTGGTATCGAGCGGACGCAATGTCGGCAGCGTCATGGCATCGAGCATGGCATCGAGCCGCGCCGCCTCGTCATGCTGCGCATGGGCCTCCGGCATCGCTGCCAACAGCCGTTCGGCCGCCGGTCGTTCGGCAGCGGGCCAGTGCGCCGCATCGGCACCATAGGCATCGAGAAGCGCCTGCAATCGTTCGAGCGTCATATGTGTCGCAGTCATCATTCGTCACCCCATGCTTCCTGCCCGTGCAGCAGATCGCCTCGTTCCGGTTCGAGCATCGCGCGAAGTTTCCGCCGGGCACGTACCAGCAACGCCTCGAGCGCGCCCACATTGATGCCCAGCATCGACGCGGCTTCTTCGTTGCTGCGCGCCTCGAAATGACAAAGTAGCAAGGCTTCGCGCTGGCGCGGCGGCAGCCGGTCGACCGCCGCGGTCACACGCGCCGAAGTTTCCCGTTCGGCGATGCGCCGGTCGGCACCCGGCGTTTCGTCGCGCGGGTCGCCCGCGATTTCGAGCGGCAGCGGCGTCACGCGCCGCTTACGGTCGATGCAGAGATTCACCAGCACGCGGACCAGCCATGTACTGAAACGCGCGGTGGTCGGGCTGTCGTCGTTCGCATGCCAGCTTGGCGCCTTGCGCCAGGCACGCAGGAACGCCTCCTGCAGCAGTTCGTCGGCATCGGCCGCGTTGCCGGTGACGCGGAGCGCAATCGCGCGTGCGCGGCCGGCGTGACGCTCGACCAGGAGACCGAACGCGACGCCGTCGCCGGTGCCGGCCCGGCGCATGAGCAGATCGTCCCCCTCGCCGTCCAAAGCGCCGATCCCGTCACCCATCGCAATCCGGTTCTTTGACCCATCGGTCCGTTCCGCCCTGGCTGTCTGTAGCCGGGCGGGCGGCGACGATGCCGGGTACCCCGCCCTTTTGCCGGGCTGCTGATGTCTTTACACGCGGGGCGACGCCGAATCCTGCGCAGCATTGGCGCCAGAATAGGCCCGAAGACGCCGGAACCGCGCTCAGGGCGTCTGTTCTGCCTGCCATTCCTGCATCTGCTGCTGGGTCCGGGCGAGATGGCCCGGCGAACGCGCGCCGCAGCCGCAATCCTCGTCCGCCTCGCCATCGGACGGCCCAGCGGTATTCGCCTCTGTGACCACAGGAGGGGATGGTTCGGGCGGCGCCGTCTCAACGCTGTCGGCACCCCCGGCAAACGCCGCAGCCAGCGGCGCCAAGCCAATCAGCATTGCCATCGCAAAGGGGTGAAAATAGACCATGACACCAGCATAAGAGCCGCTTCTGCCGCGAGATAGGGCTCGCAGCAGCCCGGGCGGGTCTTGCCTTGCGGGCCGCCCAGGGGCCAGAATTGTGCAAATAAGAAGCGAAATTGGCAGGGTGGAAACGGTTTATCCGGCTGGTCGTGCCAACCGTCCTGCTTTCAATTCCCCAGAAAACTCCTCCGTGCGGCCGACGATGCCGTACGCCTGATGCAAAGTGAGGAACCGGGGATCGGGAAACTGCGTGGAGGCGACAATGGAAACCAAACGGGACATCGAACGGTTCATCGACGAGATCAAATACGGCAGGCTCGGCCGCCGCGACATCATGCGCATCATGGCATCGATCGGACTCGCTTCGTTCATCCTGCCGACCGGCCGCACGGCCGCGCTCGCGCAGGAAGAACAGCCGATGCTCTACACTTGGGCCGGCTACGAAGTGCCCGAGATGCACAAGGAATATTTCGACAAATACGGTGCCTCGCCGGATGCGACCGTCTGGGGTGACGAGGAAGAGGCCGAAATCAAGATGCGCTCGGGCTTCGAGCCCGACATGGTCATGCCCTGCTCGTACAAGGTGATGAAATGGAACGAGCTCGGCTTCCTGCGGCCGATCGATACGTCACGGCTCGAGCATTGGGACGAGATCATTCCCACGCTCTATAACGTGCCCGACACGGTGCTGGAAGGCCAGCGCATGTGGGTCCCGGCCTGGTGGGGCCTGACGTCCGTCACGTTCCGGACCGATCTCGCGCCCGAATATGTTCCAGCCGAAGCCCATACCTGGGGCATTCTCTGGGACGAGAAATATTCGGGACGTCTCTCGATGATCGACAGCCTGATCGACGGCGTGATGGTCGCGGCGATCTATAGCGGCGCCGCCGATCCCTTCAACATGACGCCGGAAGAAATGGCGCGCTGCAAGGAGTACATGGAGCGGCAGAAGCCGCTGCTGCGTTTCTATTCCAGCGACAACACCGGTTGGCAGCAGGCACTGGCAAGCGGCGAACTGGTGGCCGCGGGATCGTGGAACGATACGATCCTCAACCTCTCGAACCAGGGCATTCCCTCAATGTTCATGCAGCCAAAGGAAGGCGCGATGACCTGGACCTGCGGTCTTTCGATGACCAACTGGGTCACGCCCGAAAAAGAGGCGATCGTCTATGACCTGATGAATGCCTATCTGAGTGTCGATACCGGGATCTATTGGGTCGACAGTTTCGGCATGGGCCATTCGAATAAACTTGTGTACGACCAGATCTCCGACGAAGACCTGATCAAACGCGGCCTGACACCGGGCGATATCGAAGCCTATATCGCGGCCGGAGTTTTCCAGGCGACGATCAAGAACGAGCCCGAACTGCAGCAGATGTACGAGGCGGTGAAAGCCGGCATCTGAACGCGCCGTCTGGCGGTCACGCCAAAGAAAACGGGGGCGCCCTTAGCCGGGGCGCCCCCTTTTCATTTGAACCCGGTCAACGCAACCGGGTCATTCCTGACCGTTACTTTTGCAGGTTGGTCCAGATCTTGTCGTAGAGCGCCGCAACGTCCGCACCGCAGGGCGGTACGAATTCCGGCGCCGGCGCGTCTGCCGGCAGCTTGATTTCCGGTGCCGATGCGAACTCCGGATCGAGGAACGCCTCACTGCCCGCGATCCCGTTCGCATATTTTGCGAAATCGGAGATCAGGGCCGCGTTTTCGGGATCCATGATGAAGTTCTGGAACAGCTTGGCGTTCTCGACATTCGTCGCACCCTTCAGCACGACGACATTGTCCATCCAGCCGGTGAACCCTTCCTTCGGATAGGCATAGGTCGACGTTGGCACATCAGAAAGTCGAACGCGCATCGCTGCACCGTTCCACTGCTGCGTGACGTCGACATCGCCCGCTGTCATCAATGCGATCGTGTCATACGACATGGTGCGCCAGCATTCCTTCGCCTTCACCAGCATGTCGTTCAGCTCGCGTAGCTGCTCCGGGTTGCTGTTGCAACGCGGATAGCCGAGATAGCGCAGGCCCGCGTTGAGGACGTCGTTCACGTCGAGCAGCATGTTGATCCGGCCGCAAAGCGCTTCCGGCGGTTCGAACAGGATCGCAAGCGTATTGATGTCGCCACTATACTTGGCGGTATCAACGGTAAACGACGTGGTGCCCCACTGCCATGGAACGCTGTAGTGGCGACCCGGATCCCAATAGACGTCCTTCCAGTTCGCTTCAACGTTCTGGAAGTTCGACATCTGGTCGGGGCGGGTTTCCTCGAGCATACCCTCTTCGATCATGATCGCGACCATATAGTCACCGGGCACGACGATGTCGTAGCCGTGACCGCCGGCCTTCACTTTGGCCAGCATGGTCTCGTTCGAATCGTAGGCGTCGAGCGTCACCTTGATATTGTGGGCTTCCTCGAACTTCGTGATCAGTTCGGGGTTGGTATAATTGCCCCAGTTATAGATGTGCAGCTCGCCGCCCGCGGGAATGGCCGCCTCTTCTTCGGCGGTTTCCGTAGCCTCTTCTTCGGCTGCCGGCGCTTCGGCGGTTTCTTCGGTGGTGGTCTCTTCTGTCTGGCTCTGCTCTTCCTGCTTCTCGTCGCAGGCCGACAATGTCAGAGCTGCAACAGCGACAAATACGACCATGTATTTGCGCCAGAATTCCAGCTTCATGTTCCCCTCACAGTGAGTTTCGGTAGTCTTGCCCCGGCATCTCGCCGCAGGGTTGCGGAGGCCGAACGCGGCCTCGTCGTCAGTCGATCATACTTCCCGAAAGCCGGTCAATCGAGACGATTCGGCGGGCATTTCGAGACCGGATGCCGTCGTTTGGGACGGCCCCGATGGTCGATAGAGCGTTCCCGGGCGGGATAGCCGATCGATCCATCGAGGCTCCCGACCCATCAACGGCTGCGGCGGCTGATGAAATAAAACAACGTCACGAACAGGACCGAAACCGCCAGCACGATGGTCGAAATTGCATTGATTTCGGGCGTCACCCCGCGCCGGATCGCGCATAAAATTAAAATCGGCAAAGTGGTCTCGCCGGGACCGGCGACGAACGCGGTGATGATGACGTCGTCGAACGACACGATGAAAGCCAGCATCGCACCCGCGACGATGCCCGGAATCAGGAGCGGCAGGGTTACCCGTTTAAAGGTCTGCCAGGGGGTCGCATAGAGGTCGGCTGCTGCCTGTTCGAGAGTGAGGTCCATATCCTCGAGCCGCGCCCGGATCGGCATATAGGCAAAGGGGATACAGAAAACCGTGTGCGCAATGATCAGATTGCCGAACCCGAAATAGACGCCCAGCTCGGTTCGCAGCAGCGCGAAGAACGAGAGCGTCGCCACCGCCGTCACGATCTCGGGCACGACCAAAGGCTGGTTGATCACGAGATAGGCCGCTGTCATGCCGCGATAGGCGCGCGTCCGGGTCGTTGCGAGCGCCGCCGCCGTTGCGATCACCGTCGATACCACCGTGGCAACACCCGCCAGCTTCAGCGATACCCAGGTCGCGTCGCGGATACCTTCGTTCTGGAACGCGGCGTGATACCAGTCGAAGCTGAACTCGGTCCACACCGCGACCGAGCGGTTTTCGTTGAACGAAAATATGATCAGCACGACGATCGGCGCATAGAGCATTACAAGGCAGAGAATCGCCAGCGTGCCGAAACCCGGCTGGTAGCGGAGGTTGAGATAGCGCGGCAGGCGCCGGCGGCGGATGGCGAGGTCAGCCATGAGCGCGGGCCTTCCCGCCGGTGCTCGTCCGGACATAGAACATCAGCGTAATCATCACGAAAGCCATCAGGATGAGTGCCGCTGCCGAGCCGAAGGGCCAGTTGCGCGAGCTGCCGAACTGCAACGAAATCAGATTGCCGATCATCAGGTTCTTGCCGCCGCCGAGCATGATCGGCGTGATGAATGCGCCGAGTGCGGGAATGAACACCAGGATGCAGCCGGCGATGATGCCGGGCTTCGCGAGGGGAATGATGATCCGCCGCAGCACGCGATAGCGGCTGGCATAGAGATCGAACCCGGCCTCGACCAGGCGGAAATCGAGCTTTTCGAGACTGGCGTAGATCGGCAGCACCATGAAAGGCAGATAGCTGTAAATCAGTCCGAGCCCGACTGCGAAGTCGGTGTAGAGCATGACCAAAGGCTGGTCGATGATCCCGAGCTTCTGCAGCGCGATATTTATCAACCCCTCGTCCCGGATGATGATCAGCATCGAATAAGTGCGAATCAACAAATTTGTCCAGAACGGCAGGGTGAAGAGAAAGACCCAGAGATTGCGGGTTTCCGGCGGTCGCGTCGCCATGAAATAGGCGGCAGGGAAACCGAACAGCAGTGCAGCGATGGTCGAATAGATCGCCAGCAGGAACGAGCGGCCGTAGATCTGGAGATAGGCGGTGTTAAAGACGCGGATCGATTCCTCGAAAATGTCGCGCTCAAACAGGAACTGGACATAGGCGTCGGTCGAGAATTCCCATTTTACGCCGGCATAATCGTCCGGAGACAGAAACGAATACATCACGATGATGAAGAGCGGGCAGATCCCGAAAATGATGATCGCCAGCAATGCCGGGCTCAGCAGCAGCCATCGTCGGCGGCGCTGCTGGGCCTCCTGCTCGTCGAGATTGATGCCGGCACGCTGCATCGCGATCGCACGATCGGCGCCGGTCGGAAAGATATCGGCGGCCCGGGCCATTGCGGCGTCAGTCTATCAGCATGCGGGCAGCACCGGTCGGCACTTCGATTGACACGCTGTCGCCGACCTGGAATCGCTGGTGACCGTCGAGCGCATTCTGGACCCGAACCTCGAGCCGCGACGTATCGGCTAGTTCCACGACATAGTTGGTGTCGGTACCGACATAAGTCGCCTGGACGACTTTGGCGCCCGACAGCGCATCGGTTTTCGCAAGCCGGATCTTTTCAGGTCGCAGCGCGAGCGTCACGTCGTTGCCGGGCAGCACATCCGCGATCGCGACCACATCGAATTCGAGCCCGCTATCGCTGCGGCAACGCGCCTTGCCGTTCTCGATCGTGACGACGCGCGCCAGGACGAAGTTGGTATCGCCGATGAAATCGGCCACGAACCGGTTAACCGGCTGTTCGTAGATTTCATGCGGCCCGCCGAGCTGCTGGATGCGGCCCTGACTCATGACCGCGAGCCGGTCCGACATGGTCAGCGCTTCTTCCTGATCGTGCGTCACGAAGATGAAGGTGATGCCGGTCTGCTGCTGGATATTCTTGAGCTCGACGCGCATGCCCTGGCGGAGCTTGAGATCGAGAGCCGATAGCGGCTCGTCCAGCAGCAATACTTTCGGCCGGTTGGCGAGCGCGCGGGCGAGCGCCACGCGCTGCTGCTGGCCGCCCGAAAGCTGCGAGGGCCGGCGGTTGCCATAGCCGGCGAGCTGTACCAGACCCAGCATTTCGTCGACCGTCGGATTGATCGTCGAAGAATCGACGCGCCGCATTTCGAGACCGAAAGCGATGTTCTGGCGGACCGTCATGTGCGGAAACAGTGCATAAGACTGGAAGACCGTGTTGACCAGACGCTTGTTCGGTGGGAGATGACCGACCGGCTCGCCTTCGAGCAGAATTTCGCCGGCGGTCGGCAGTTCGAACCCCGCAATCAGACGCAGCAATGTCGTCTTGCCGCAGCCCGAGGGGCCGAGCAGCGTAAAAAACTCATTTTCCCGGATCTCGATCGACACGTCGTCGAGGGCCCGCACCGCATCGGGGCCATGGCCGAAAATTTTTGTAACGCCGCGCGCCTCAACGGCGGAACGTTCTGTCGCCACGCCCCATATCCCCCTGCCGGTTCGCGCGACTCTATGGGAACGTCCCGGGCGGGCTCAAGCCCCGTGCCGGAAGGGGCCGCAACGCCCCGTTGCTTCAGGCCAGCCGGTCGACGGTCACGAAGCGGTTCGGCAGGAACCCGTTGAAGCCGGTACGAAGCGCGACGGCATAGGCACCCAGCCGATCGATCCGCACGTAATCGCCGGTCCGGACATCCACCGGCAGCTCGAACTCGTAGGGCAAGGTATCGAGATTGTCGCAGGTCGGACCGTAGACGCGAAAACCCCTGGTGTCATTCGCCGCCGGACCGTCCGGCCGGATCAGCGCGATCGGCCAGCGAATGCCGATCGTCGCTCCGATCAGGCTGCCATAGATCCCGTCATTGAGATGGATTGCTTCGCCGGTCGCGAGTTCGACGCGCGCGATCAGCGACATCGCCGGTGCAACGAGAGCGCGGCCGGGCTCGCACATCAGAATGCAATCGGCGGGCAACGCGAGCTTTGCAACGCCCCTGGCGATCACGTCGATGAAAGTCTCGAGCGGCGGCGGCGTTTCGCCTACATAGGCCGCCGGAAATCCGCCGCCGACATCGAGGCAACGGATCGCAACACCCGATTGACGCAAGACCGTGCCGACCAGATCGAGCGCCAGCGTCCAGGCTTCGGGATCGAGACATTGCGAGCCGACATGAAAGCAAAGGCCCGGCTGGAATCCCGCGTCGACCAGCGCGCGCAACAACGACACCGTCTTGTCCGGCGTTGCGCCGAACTTGGCCGAGAGATTGAACTTGGCACCTTTGCTCGGCGTTGCGAGACGAACCAGCGTCACTGTCTCGCGCCGATCGTTACCCAGCACCGCGATCATCTTGTCGATCTCGGCGGCGTGATCGATCACGTAATGCCGGACACCGAATTCATCGAACGCCCGCCGGATCGCCTGCGGCGACTTGACCGGATGCATGAAATGGCCCTGCACACCGGGAAAACGCCGGCCGACCAGCTCAATCTCGGCGATCGACGCGGTATCGAAATGTCGGATCCCGCCTTGGTACAAAGCGTCGAGCACGAAGGGCAATGGATTACATTTCACGGCGTAGAGCACATGGCCCGGGAACAGCGACACGAAGCGTTGCGCCGCCCCGACCAGCGACGGACGGTCGATGCAATAGACCGGTTCGTCGGGCCGCCAGGCGGCGACCATCTCGGCCGGCGAGCGAAAATGGGGAAAATCGTCACTCACCCCGGCTACTTGCCGCAATCAAACGGCGAAGTAAAGTCCCGGCCTTATCGCCCCGGCAGACACTCTATTTGCAGAGATAGTTCTCGAGGCATACGAGCGAACTCTCCCAACCCTGGGCATGTTCGTCACGGGATTCCAGCGTGTCGAACACCGATTGCGTGAGCTTGACCTGGGTGCCCTTGGCATGATCGCGTAATTCGACCGTCACCGTAGTTTCAATGCCGCGCCGGCCTTCCGTCTCCCAACCCCACGTAAAGACGAGCCGTTCGTTCGGGGTGATCTCCTGAAACTCGCCACTCACCACATGCTCCTCACCTTCGTTCGAGCGCAAGAACAGGCGATAGCGGCCGCCCGGCCGCAGATCGAGCTCGCAGCGCTCGACTTTATAGTTCTCCGGCCCCATCCAGGCCGCGTAGCAATCGCGATCGGTAAAAGCGCGCCAGACCGCGTCGCGCGGCGCCGCGACATTGCGGATGATCTTTAAGGTGCGATCGACGGATTCGGTGGCATCGGCGATGGCAATCATCGGGTTCCTCCCCTGTCGATTCTACCTCAGCCTCCATATGGGGAGGGGGAAGACGGAATGCGCCCCCATCCAACCGCTCTCCCCAGCCCCCGATCCGACAAAGGGGCCGGATAAACGGGCGTCACATAAATGACATTGGGGTGCGCGGGTTGCGGATAAGCCGGACAGGCTCCGATCGGAACTCAGAAACGGGTTCCGAAACCCCCAGCCTTCGCCCCGGGGGCGCCCTCCGGCTCGGGGAAGGTCAAGAAGATGCCGCAGGATTCCATGTCGAACTGCACGGCGCGCATGCGCGCGGCCGCTGGCGCATTCGGGTTGCGATACCAGCCGGCAATCGCACGCGCACGTTCGGCCAGCATCGAATGCAATCGCGGCGGCTGACCTTCCGGCCTGAACCGGAGAAACCGTTCGGTGAGCCCGTCGACCGCCGACCAGTTCTTCTCCTCCAACCGAATCTCAATCGCGACCCGATAAAACCAGGGAACATTATGGGCCAGCGACTCGGCCAGCCGTGCCTCGCCTTCCTCCAGGAACCGGGTGCGCTCCGCTTCATCGTCGGCTGCCATTGCCGAATGGGCGCAACTAGACGGGCCGACGAATCCGAAGCCGGTTTCCTTGACGAGCGTGTTTGCTCGCGCACACAGTTCCTGTGCCAGCGCGCGGTTGCCCTCGAAATACTCGCATTCCGCACGCACGAGAAGAAACTGGGCCTCATATCGTTTTGCGCCCACTTTCGTGGCGAGCGCCATCCCCTGCTCGAGTGCCGGTTCCGTCGCGGTACAATTTCCACTCAGAGAGAGGCCCACACTGAGCGATACAAAGCCGAACACTTCGGCATAGGAATCATGCAAGGGCAGCGTCTTTTCGACCGCCTGGCGCATAAGCGCGATCGCGTCGGAAAACTTGGCCGAATAGGTGAGACAATGCCCCCACATCAGCCGGTTCGGTTCGGCGATCCGAATCCGGTTGACGCTTTCCGCGAGGTCGACGCAGCGACGGAATGATTCAGCGGCGGCGATCCATCGTCCGACTGCATAATCGGCATCGCCGAGTCCGCTCCACGCCATTGCTTCGAGCACCGGATCGGCGCGGCGGCGGGCGATCTCCAGCGCCGCCTCGTGCGCGCGGCGGCAAAGATCGGCCTGACCTAAGGCGAAATGCAGATTGCCGCGCAGATGGTGCATACGCCCGCGCACCGCGTCGTCGCCGGCATGGGCCAGCGGCTCAGCGCGGCCGAGGATGGCCAGCGCTGCTGCGCTTTCGCCGAGCAAACGCAAAGCGGCGGCCTGGCCGACCAGAGCCCGCAACTGCACCGAGTCATCGCGCGAAAGCTCGTACGCCGCCTCACAGCATTCCAGGGCCGTACTGCCTTGGCCCAGATCGTGCAACAGCTCGCCCTCCTTGAGCTTGAGGGTTGCCTGCATCGCCGGGTTGCTCGCAACCAGACCGCCACGTCGCGCGAGCAACATGGCTTCCTCCGGCTTGAACGCGGTCTCACAAAATTCTGCTGCCCGAAGATAGGCCTGCGCTGCCGCGGGATCCTCGGCGCGTTCGAGATGCTCCGCATGGAGCGCCGGGTCGCGCTCCGTATACCAGGTTGCGATTCGTCCATGGATCTCATGCCGGCGCGCTCGCAACATCGACGCGTTGATACCGTCGCGAATGAGCGCGTGCGCGAACATATAACCTTCGCCTTCGCGTCGCAGGAACAACTCGTCGACCAGCACGCTACATTGTCGATCGGCGTCATCGTGCAAAGCACGGAGCAACTCGAAGGGAAATCGTTGCCCGATCGCGGCGGCCGTCTGCAATACGGAACGCGCCGGCGGATCGAGCCGGTCCATGCGCGCCTGCACCAGACTTTGCACCGTGCCCGGCAGATTGCCGGCAGCGGTTCCCGCGCTCTTGAGGAGTTGCACCAGAAACAGGGGATTGCCCTCGGCGCGTGCAATGCAATTTGCGATGATTCCATCGGGCGCGGAAGCGATTGCCCCGGCCAGTGCCGCCGCTTCGCCCTGTCGCAGCGGCGGCAGGTCCACGATCAGAATCGCCGCATCACGCGCCGCGGAGCGCCAGGCGCGATCGAATGGATCGCCCTCGAGTCGCGTCGTCATGATCAGCATGCCAGGGCACTCCGACAATCCCCGAGCAAGCCGGGCCAACGCGGCCAATGTCGTAGCATTCGCCCAGTGCACGTCCTCGACCACGACGAGCAAAGGCTGTCGCCGCCGTGCAAAGCGGCGGCACATGCGGGCGACGGTGCGGCTTCGACCATCCGCGCGCACGCGCGGCGCCATCGCATCGTAGACAGCCTGCAATTCCGGCGGCTGCGGAAGATTGAACAGGTCGTTGAGAAAGCCTGCTTCTTCGGTATCAGCCAATCCTTCGGCAATGGCCCGCGCAACCGCTCGTTCGCGATCGACCGCCGGCGCATTAGAATCGACCGCCAGCAGCGCATGCGCGATTTGTCGAATCGGATCCGCGCCGGAGGCCGCACCGAAATCGAGCGCATGGGCGATGATCCCATGAAATCCTGAATCGGCAGCCTTGCGAAGAAGTTCTTCGATCAGGCGTGTCTTGCCCATCCCGGCTTCGCCGCGAACCACCAAAGCCTGGCCGTAGCCGCTAACACTGCAGCTCTCGAGCGCTCCAGTCAGCTGCGCGAGTTGGGCGGCACGGCCGATAAACGGTGCCGACTCGCCGGTGCCGCGCTCTCCGGCGAGCGCGGTCAGGCGCCAGACCGGAAGGTCGTCGACAAACCCCTTCAGCGATTGGAGACCGATCGGCTCGACAATCGCATTGCCGGCGAGGGTCGTCTCGATCATCTGATCGATCAGGATTTCCCCGGGTGCCGCGCGTGCCTGCAGGCGCGCCGCCAGATTCACCGCCTCGCCGGTTACCGTGTACTCGCGATGATGCGCACTGCCGGTCGAATCCGCGACGACCGCACCGGCCGCGAGACCGATGCGAATCCGGATCGGCTCGACCTCGGCATCCAACGCGGCAAACGCACTCTGGATCTGCAGAGCCGCCGCGGCCGCGCGTCGCGTGTCGTTGCCATGAGCAATAGGCGCGCCGAAGACAGCCATGACCGCGTCGCCGATATGCTTGTCGACATGGCCGCCATGATCCGTAATCACCTGGTCGACGACTTGGAAGAAGCGCATCAGCAGCGCATGGACGTCTTCGGCATCCAGTCGCTGTGTGAGGTCGGTGTACCCGGCGATATCGGCAAAAAGAATAATCGCGTGGCGCCGCTCGCCGGCGGGGGGGTTCGGCGTCGTGTCGGTGGCTACAGCCTCGGCGCCGCACGCACCGCAGAACCGGGCACCGGTATCGATTGCCGCGCCGCACGCCGTGCAGAAGCGCGGCATCTACGTCACCCGCCCCGATCGTTCCTGCCGACTCTGAAACGATGGCCGGTATGAACGTCGTGCATGGGTAGACCTCCGTTCGCTGGCGCAGACAATTTTTGCGCCCCGGCAGATTGCTATCAATTAAAGCCGATCAGACATCGGCCTGATAGGGTGGCGCTGGATCATACTGGATCATCTTCTGCACGCGTCGGGCAAAATTCGGATCCCAGATCTCGCCGACCAGCCACAGCGCCATGTCGATCCCGGCCGATACGCCGGCGGCCGTCACCAGATTGCCGTCGCGGACATAACGTGGCCCGTCCAGCACCTCGGCGCGGCCGAGCGCCCGCAAGGCCGGTATGAAATCCCAATGGGTGGTGACCCGCTTGCCGTCGCACAGCCCGGCCGCAGCCAGCAGCAGCGAGCCGGTGCACACACTGGTCACCCATTGGCAGTTCCGGGCGACGCCGGCGATCCAGTCCAGCAGCATGCGATTGGTTGCCTCGCGGCGCGTCCCTTCGCCGCCCGGCACCAGGATGATATCGAGGCGCGGCGCATCGTCGGTCGTCGCATCCGGCAACACGCGCATACCGTTGGCACAGGTGACCGGCCCGTCACGCTCGGCGATCAGCAGGACGCGCGTGCCCTCGCGCTCGTAGGCCGCAGCGCAGAGAACCTCCCAGGGACCAACAAAATCGAGTTCCTCGACGCCGTCGAAGATCAGGATGCCGATGGTCGGTATCATGGTGGCTCTCCTCTAATGCGTCGCCCGGTGCAGACCGCCATCGACCAGGATCGTCTGGCCGGTGATGTACGAGGATTTGTTCGACGCGAAATACAGCACCGCATCGCCGATCTCGTCCATGCGGGCGGCGCGCTGCATCGGGATTTCGCGCAGCGCCGCGTCGGTCAGGTCGATATTCTCGGCGAAGCCCGGCAGCAGGTTGTTCATGCGCACATGGTCGCGCGCATAGCGGTCGGCAAAAAGCTTGGTGAAACCGTGCAGCGCCGCCCGCAATGTCGAGAGCGGGAAATTCCCCTGCGGTTCGATCGCCGCGATCGAGGAGATGTTCACGAACGCACCGCCGCCCTGCCCGATCATGATCGGCGCCGCGGCGCGGGCCGCGCGGATAACCGAGAGAACATAGGAATCGAATCCGGCCTGCCAGGTGGCATCCTCGATATCGAGCAGGCTCACCGGATTGTCGGCGTCAAAGCCGATCGTTTTGAGCGGCCAGTCCGGGCCGCGCGGAATCTTGCCGTGACCCATCGAGGTGACGACGGCATCGATCCGGCCCCATTCCGACATGGCTTGCTTGACCAGCGCGTCGAGGTCGGCGGATTCGCGATTCGAGCCCTGACGGCCGATGCCGCCGAGTTCCTTTGCCAGTTCCATGCTACGAGGCGACGGCGACATCAGCGCAACCTTGAACCCGCCCGCTGCCAGTGCGCGGGCCGCCGCGGCACCGAGGCCCGAGCCGGCCCCCGTTACGATCGCAACCCTGGTCTCCGCCATCGCACGCTCCTTCTGGTTATCAGGCTGCGGCTTTTGCGCCGGCAAACCTTATACTAGCCCGTGAACCGATCCGACGGACCAGCGCGCGAAACGATGGCAGACACATCCAGAAACAAAGCGCGGCGGGCCGGGCGTTCCCCCATCGGAACCATGCCGGCCTTCTTTCCCGCCAGGCTGGCGCCGCGGCAACTCTTGTTGAGCCAGACGCTCGCCTATGGCGTCGGGCTCGCCTTGCCGGCTCTCGTGGGCATCATTTTCGCAGCCGTCTATGGCGAGTACTGGGCGCTGGCCTTGCCGGTTCCATTCGCAATGGTGCTGGGGATCGCCGCATCGTTCCGGCCGCGCGGCTTCCTGGTCGACGCGCAGCGCATCGCCGTCGTGCGCACGATCGGCCCGATCACATGGCCTTTGTCCGATGTCGCGATCCTGCGTGCACCGCCGGTCTGGGGGCCGACCAAACCGCTCGCACTCATGGCGACGAGGGGTCTGTTTGGAACCTATGGCTGGTTCTGGAACCGCGACTGGGGCGCGCACCGGATCTATATGACCGACCCGGACGAGGCGGTCGAAATCGAGCTGACCAGCGGCCGGCATATCGTGGTGACGCCGGCTTCGCATCGCGATTTTGTTGCAGCCGTGCGCGATGCGGCGAAGAACGCGGGGATCGCAATCCAGATCGAGCAGTAATCGCGCCGATACGCGGCACGGACCTCCGGTGCGCGGACGTTTAACGCAGCGCGGCGCGCGCCACCTTGCCGGTCGCGGTCAATGGTAGCGAGGGCCGGAACTCGATCGAATCCGGCACCATCCAGGTTGGCATGCGATCGGCAAGCCAGCCGCGCAGCGCATCGGAATCGGCCGAGGCGCCGGGATTGAGCACGATATAGGCCTTGGCACGTTCGCCGAGCACGCCGTCCGGTACGCCGACGACGGCAGCGAGCGAAACCTGCGGATGTGCGCAGAGTGCATTCTCGACCGCGGTCGGATCGATGCGGTGATAGCCGCTCATGATCTTGTCGTCGAGGCGGCCGAACACCACGAGATGCCCGTCCGTATCGATCAACCCGCCATCGCCGGTGCGGTACCAGCCGTTCTGCAGCACCCGCGCGGTTTCCTTGGGCATGTTGTAATAGCCCTTCATCACGCCGGGCGAGGCGACCGCAATTTCGCCCTCAACACCCATCGGACGGATCGAACCGTCTTCGGCAAGGATACGCACCTTCACCCCGGGGATCGGCCGACCGACCTTGCCGCGCACATAGCCGTCGCGTTCGAGGCACCAGGAAACCGCCGTCGTGGTTTCGGTCGCGCCATAGCCCGGCAGGATCGGCACGCCGAACTGGGCGACGAATTCCTCGTACCAGCTCAGCGGAAAGGCCGCCCCGCCGGTGACGCATAGTTTCAGATTGCGGCGAATCGCGGCGATGTCCGCCTTGTCCGCATGCGCGATCAGATCGTGATAGAAGATCGGCATCTCAAGTAAATACGTGATGCCCTCGTCGGCAATGATCTTCAGCACCTCTTCGGGATCGCGCGTATCGCAGAGTACGATCGTATTGGCCATGAAGACCGGCAGCAGCAGCAAGAAGAGCTGCGCCATGATGCCTTCGTAATCGCCCGGCGCCAGACGGCGGTCGCAGGCTTCGGGTGCGGCGAGCGGCATCGTCAGCAGCGTCATTGCCGCGATATTACCGTGCGTGATCTGCGCGCCCTTGCGCACGCCCATCGTACCCGAGGTGAACGCGATCGTCGCGACCTCGTCGGGCATCACCGGGGCTGCGGGAACATCGCCATGGCGCGTCTCGAACCAGTGGCTGATCAGCGCGTATTCCGATTTCATTTCGTCGGATATCGGATCCATCGGCAGCGTCCAGACCGGTATCTGCCGGCCGGTATCCTGCACGGCTCCGAGCAGCGTTTCGGCCAGCTCGTCGCTGCCGCGCTCGGAGGAACAGATGATCGCGTCGATATCGCATTCCTTGATCACCTCGGCGAATTCGCCCCGGGTCCAGAGGTGATCGAAACCGACCAATGTGGCGCCGGTCTTGATAATACCAAAATAGGCGGCGACGAAACCCGGACGCAGCGTCGTACAGAGCGCGACGCGGCTGCCGCGACCGAGGCCGCGCCGCAGCAGTTCGACCGTCAATCCGTTCGCCATCGACTGGATCTGGCTGTAGGTGAACGACCGGCTGCGATGACGCACCGCGATCACATCGGGACAGCGCCGCGCGCTCGAATCGAGATATGTCGCGATGTTGAGCATGGCGCTATGTACCGCGCAGCGCCGCGCGGGCGACTTTGCCGGTGGCGGTCAAGGGCAAGTTTAGCCGGAACTCGATCAGGTCGGGAACCATCCAGGCCGGCATCTGATCGGCGAGCCAGTCGCGCAGTGCATCCGGATCGGCCGGAACGCCGGGATTGAGAACGATGAACGCTTTGGTCCGCTCGCCGAGCACGTCGTCGGGAACGCCGATGACCGCTGCAAGCGACACGCCCGGATGCGCACAGAGCGCATTCTCGACGGCAGTCGGATCGATGCGGTGATAGCCGCTGGTGATCTTGTCGTCGAGACGGCCGATGACGACCAGATGCCCGTCGCCATCGATCAGTCCGCGATCGCCGGTCATGTACCAGCCGTTCTGCAGCACGCGCGCGGTATCCTTGGGCATTCCGAAATAGCCCTTCATCACGCCAGGCGACGAGACCGCAATCTCGCCTTCGGATTCCGCGGGCCGGACAGAACCGTCTTCGGCGAGGATGCGCAGCTTCACGCCGGGAATCGGGCGGCCGACCTTACCGCGCACATAGCCGTCGCGCTCGAGACACCAGGTAACCGCCGTAGTCGTTTCGGTCGCGCCATAGCCCGGCAGGATCGGCGTACCGTAGAGCCTGACGAACTCTTCGTACCAGGCCGGCGGAAAGGCGGCGCCGCCGGTCACGCAGATCTTCAGATTGCGGCGAATAGTAGCGGTATCGGCCTTGCCGGCATGTGCGATCAGGTCGTGATAGAAGATCGGCATCTCGAGCAGATAGGTGATGCCTTCGGTCGCGATCATCCGCAGCACTTCGTCCGGATCCCGGGTGTCGCACAGCACGATCGTGTCGCCCATGAAGATCGGCGCCAGCAGCAGGAAGAACTGCGCCATGATGCCTTCATATTTGCCCGGTGCCAGGCGCCGCGCACAGGCCTCGCGCGCCGCGAGCGGCATAGTCAGAAGCGTCATCGCATAGAGATTGCCGTGCGTGATTTGCGCACCCTTGCGCACGCCGGTCGTACCCGACGTAAAGGCGATGGTCGCGACCTCGTCGGGCGCCACCGACGCAGCGGCCACATCGCTGTTCGGCATCGCATGCCATTCCGATACCGAAGCAAAACCGGTGCCGGGTGTGTTTGCGCCGGGCGTGACCGGCAAGGTCCAGATCGGAACCGGCCGGCCGGTGGCGACTACCGCCGCCGCCAGCGTCTCAGCGAGCACGCTGTCGCCCCGATCGGCCGAGCAAATGATCGCATCGACCTCGCAATCCTCGATCAGGCGCTCGAAATCATGGCGGTTCCAGGCATCGTCGAACCCGACCAGCGTCGCGCCGGTCTTGAGGATGCCGAAGAACGCCGCAACGAAACCGGGGCGGACCGTCGAACAGAGCGCGACCCGACTGCCGCGACCGATGCCGTTGGTCATCAGACCGATCGCCATGCTGTCGGCCATCGCCTGAATCTGGCGATAGGTGTAGGAGCGGCCACGATGGCGCACCGCGACGGCATCGGGCAGCCGCCGCGTGGTCGAGTCGAGATAGGTGGCGACGTTAAGCATTGCCGCGCGCCTCGCTGGATACCGGCGTCGACGAGTCCGACCGCATCAATGGCAGCAGAATGACCAGACCTGTGGCGATGATAGCCGCTGCGACACCGACCAGGAACGGGGCCGACGGCGAAATCACCTGGAACACGAAACCGCCGAGCAGCGGACCGATGATCCAGGCGGCGTTCGTGCCGGTATGGCAGAGCCCCATCGCTGCGCCCTGCTCGTTCGCCGGTGCCGCTTTGGAGAACAGGCTGGCATAACAGGAATTGGCGGTCGCAGCGCCGGCACCGGCGAGCGTCATCGCGGCCAGCAGCGACCATGGCTCGATCCAGAAGACCGGCAATAACAGGCTGCCAGCCACCACCAATGTCGAGGCGATCGAAAGCGGCACCAGGCCGAACCAGCGTGCCGCCCGCTCGGTGAACCAGAACTGGGTCACGAAGCCCGCGACGCCGGCGGCCAGATAGGCCAGCGACAATTCGGTCGCACCCCAATTGAGTCGCACACTCGTCCAAACCCCGACGGTGCCGTCGAGCTGTGCCCAGACGAGCGCGAGCACTGTCATCGCGGCGATGGGTAGCGCGAAAGCACGCGTCAGCATCGTCGCCGAGATTCCGTGCCCGAGCCATCGAAGCTTGCCGAGGCCGACCGAGCGGGCCTCGGGAGGTACCAGAATCATCTCGACCGGTTTTGCCTGGGTCGACGCCGGGACGATCCGGCGCAGCAGCAAAGCCGCGAGCACCAGCGTGACAATCGCAATGCCGGTGACAGCCCAGCCGATCGTCACATGCGAATCATTGGACATCCGGCTCAGCAGATAAGCGATCAGCGGACCGACCACAAAAGCCAGCGCCCAGGCGCCGTTGAAATGCGCCATCCCGCGCGTGCGGGATTCTTCGTCAGTTGCATCGGCGATATAGGCCTGAAGCACCGGTATAGCCGCGGCCCCGAGACCGGCGAGGCCGCGGGCTACCAGAAGCCAGAAATAACTGTCGCCCATGGCCAGAACCGCATTGGAGAGCGGCATCACGGCGAGCGTCAGCAGGATGACGGGCTTGCGGCCGATATGGTCACTGAAGCGGCCCCACAGGAACGCGGTGAGCACCAGCATCAGGGTATCGAATGCCATAACGAACGCGACCATGAACGGCGACGCCCCGAGCTCCATCGCGCGATAGGGCATCACGGGTGTCACAATCGCCAAGCTGAGCATGGCGAGAAAGACCAGGAGCACGGGCCTGCGCATGGTCAATATGTTCGATGTCAGTTTCGGGTGCGGATGCGTGCCATGATCGGTCCACTCGGCCGAAGCGTGATCATTGGCTCCGGCACGACATTCTGCCCGGGTTCGATTTCAACTTCGAAACGGCGCAGCAGCAGCCCTAAAATGACTCGCGCTTCCCACAGCGCGAACTGCTCGCCAAGGCAGCGCCGCGGGCCGCCGCCGAAGGGGAAATAGGAATAACGATCGGATCCGCGCTCGTCGCGTCCCGCGAAACGTTCCGGCCGGAATGCGTCGGGATCAGGCCACAGCTCGGGATTCCGCTGCACGGCATAGGGACAGAGAATCATGTTTGTGCCGGCCGCAATCGGCATATCCTCGAACCGGTCGTCCTCGATTGCCGCGCGCGACATCGTCCAGACCGGCGGATAGAGCCGCATGGTCTCATGGAACACCTGACCGACATAGTCGAGCCGGCGCAACGCATCGATGGTCGCTTCGCCCGACGGCATCACATTGTCGATTTCCTCGCGCATGCCCCGCATGGCTTCGCGATGCTTGTCCCCGATCCACCAGACCCAGCTCAGCGCATTGGCGGTCGTTTCGTGCCCGGCCAAAATAAAACTGCGGACCTCGTCGATCAGCAGATTAGGCGCCGGCCCATCGGCCGGACGATCGCTATAGGCGGCGATGAAGATATCGAGCAGATCGCCGCGCGGCGAGCCCTCTTTCTGGCGCTGCACCACAATGGATTCGACGAACTCGTCGATCACGCGCTGCGCCGCGGCAACGCGGCGATTGCGAGGCGTCGGAACGCCAAAGGGGATATTGACCACCGCCCAGACCCGGCGTTCGGCATCGCGCAGCAGAAATGTCAGCGCGCTGTAAATCGATTCATAGCGATCGTCGAGCGTGACGCTGAATAACGCGCGCATGATGATGTCGAGGGTGACCCGCATCATTTCTTCGGCAAGATCGACCGGCCGGCCGCGCCGCGCTTCCTCTTCCCAGCGCCGAACCATGTCCGATGCCGCGTCGTTCATCGCAGCAACCAGCCGCGGATATTCGAAGCCCTGAAAGCCTTTTGCCGATGTCCGACGCTGGGCGAGCCAGGCATCGCCTTCGGCGAGAAAGATGCCGTCGCCGAGCATCGGCTTCAGCAGCGCCACATAATCGCTCTTCCGATAGTTCCGCGCGTTGTCTTGCATCACATGCTTGATCAACGCAGGCGACGTCGGAAAGAGAGCGCGCCGGAATCCGAGCCGCATTTCCACGGCCCGACCCGGGATGCGACCCAGTTGGGCGAAGAATGCGAGCGGATCCCGGCGCAGTTGCGGGAGGACACCGACGATCGGCCAGCCCGGCACACGGGCAATCCGGGAGGAGGCAGGGCATTGAACCGTACCCGGAGCAGCCGTCGAGATTGCCATCAATGGCGTCCTCCCGATCCCTCAAGCGTCATGCGGACGACCATTGGCCCGGCGCTGGCTGAAAGACGGGTGTGCGTTGTCGTTGTCGCGCGCAGCCATCTGCGCCGACACGATCTTTACAGAATGGGTGATCGATTCACGAATGCTCTGGCCGGCAACGCCGATCAGGTGCGATTCGAAGACGAGATTGATCCGCAAAGCGACCTCCTGCAGATACTGCAGGCTTTCGATGATCGCGTGTGCTTCGCGCATCTGTTCGGTCGAGCGCAGGGCCGTCGGCTCGAGCGTTTCGCTCTTGGTCATAGGCATTCCAATGCTCCTTTGGGCATGGGAGAAGTCGGGAAGATCAGGCAGCCCGTTCGAGCTGCGCCGGCAGGCCATGGGCGAGCACGGATTCGCGAATACCTGTCGCCTGTTCGATATTGGCGAGAACGTCCCGATTGATCGGGAACCATCCGGCCAATGCTTTGGTGATGCCGATCCGGCGAACCGCCGTGGTTTGCCGTGGCCGGCAACCGACCCGCGGCAGAATGCGCGCAACGCGAAGGTCATAAACGGTGACCATCTCGTTGATGCCGTTTTCCATGCAGAACTCGACCATGCCGTGGAACAGCTCACCGGTGATGCTGTTGATGGCGGCAAGCCCGTCGCGACAGCCCTGCGGCATATCGACCGAGAAGCGGCTGCATTCCCAGATTCGCGGATGCTGCGGTGCCGGTTGGCCTTCCAGCAGCTCCGGGAACGTATCTTTCAGCATGTAGGGGCCTGTCGTGGGCAACAGACGCCACGAGCCAACCACTTCTTCCTGGTCGTCGAGTGCCAGCAGATAGACCGGATCGAGCTTGTCGAACTCGTCGCGCTCTTCGCCGTCCTCGACCTCAACGTCCCAGCCAAGCCGGTCGCGGAACACGCGACAGCGCAGCCGATGCATCTGGCGCAGCAGTTCCGGGTAAAACCGGGCGTTCTGCCGTGTAACAGTGAGGATCATGACAACCTCCCCAAAGAAAACCTCGGGGGACAACCAATCATGATGCTCCGACTCCCACACCCCGCCAGAACTGGTGGGATTTCAGAAATCGACATTTGATCCCCCGAAGCAGGACCATCGAATCCGTCATCGCGACGAGCCGCCAAGTATCGGTCGCCGGAATCAAAAAAACGGGAGCGCCCTAAGAACGTCCCGTTTCGAGTTTGTTGGATAGCCTCTGGGGCTGTTTACGGGACGATAAGGTTGAGTGTGATGGCCTTGACCACGGCATGGTGCTTTGAATGCACGCCCATCTTGTCCATCACCGCGCGGAGATAGAAGCGCACGGTATCTTCTGAAAGCTTGAGGATCGCCGCACATTCCCATGTGGTCTTGCCGCGTGCGGTCCAAAGCAGGCAATCGCGCTCGCGATCGGTCACATGGACGGCGTCGCGATCATCGGCTGTCCGCCACAGCATCAGGGCGCCGTCATGCGCACCCAGAACGACGAGCTGGAGTGCTGAGCGGATTTCCGGCCATTCCCGGGCAAGCTCCTTCTCGCCGCGATCGAAGCTGGCGCCGAACACGGTGTAACCATTGCCCGGCCCATGAATCGGCATGGTGACACCGCTGCGCAGGCCGAAGTCGCGCGCTTCTTGGAACATCTTGCGCCCGCGCCGGGTCATCGAGGGATCGGTTTCGAGCTCGTCCCAGCGAACCGGCCGCAAACCACCCGACACCGCATGGATTGTCGGATCGGTCGCGACATAGTCCTTGTCGATATAATGGGCGGTCCACTCTTCCGGGTAGGTCGTCATATAGCGCGGTGCGAAGCAACCTTCGCAGTTCCGGATGACCGTATAGGTCCAGGCGCCCACGCCGATTTCATCGAGCGATCGCGACAACCGCGGCTTCAGGTCGGCCGGGTCGGTGAGATCCGCGAATTTCTCAATTGAATCAAAGTACTGCTGAACACCCATGTCCCATCCCCGTGCGGCCCTGCGGAGCCCACGATGGTTCGATTTTGACCGGACATAACTCGAAAATCAATGGCCTATCTCAACCAGTTAACCTAGGCGCCCAAGTGCCGGATCGAGCGTTCCTGGGCCGCCTGGGGTGCCGGATAGACCGCCGGTCAGCTTTTTTCGCCGAGCGCGATCAGCACTTTCATCTGGAAATCGTGGACCCCGTGCTCGGAAATATCGCTGCGGTCGGCATCGACGACGAAACGGCCCTGCCGATAACCGAGCGAATGCAGGCCTTTCTGCACGCTCTCGCAGATCGGGATGTCCTCGAGCCGGACCTCGTGCACGAAATCGATGACTTCGCGGTCGGCGGCGCTGGGCGCCTCGTAGGGGAAATACCACTCGCAGCGTTGCACGGATTGCTCCGGACCGATCGGCACATGGTGAAAGACCGTCAGATTGCCGCCCGGATAGCTCTCGATCGACCAATTCGGCCATAAAAGCCAGCTTGCGAACTCGCCGGGCCGGTTCGAACCCTCGGTTCGGGTCGAATAGCCGGTGCTGGCGCCCTTGTCGCGACTGGAATGGCTATGGTGATGCTCGAATGTCACGACCCGGTATGAATCGACATCGAGCGCCCCGCTAACCAGGGTCTGATGCTGATTGGGGCAGTGATAGCACTCCGAATAATTCTCGACCGAGTTCTTCCAGTTGGCCTTCAGCGGATATTCGTCGCGATGCGCGCATTTGAGCGAGGCCGCATGCGGCGAGAAGGAGGCGATCTCGGCGGCCAGCGGCCCCGCGACCGTTTCGAAGGGCGGGGCCGACCCGTCGAGATTGACGAACAGGAAGCCGAGGAAGGATTCGAGCCGGACCGGCTTAAGCCCGAAGGCAGCCGGGTCGAACCCGGCGACCCGGTCGGTACCCCGCGCCTTGCGCAGATTGCCGCCAAGATCGTAGGTCCAAGTGTGATAAGGGCAGGTGATCGAGGCAGCCGGCAACTGCCCTTCGCCCTCGAGCAGCCGATGCGCCCGATGCTGGCAGACATTGAAGTAAGATTTCAGCGCGCCCTCGCGGTCGCGCAGCACGATCACACTCTGATCGACGATTTCGCGCACGATATAGCGGCCCGGCGCCGCGAGCATCGAGACATGCCCGACATATTGCCAGGTGCGATAGAAGATCGCGCGCTTCTCGCGCTCGAAGATCTCTGGGTCATGGTAGTAGAAGCCGGGCAGCGTATAGGAACGTGCAGGATCCCGGTCGATCCGCTGCAGCGCGTCGTGGGCAAGGTTCAAATGGCTCATCGTGGTCGGCTCCCGCATGGTCGCAATGCGGTCCGGGGGTGAAGCGATTGTAGCGCCTCTTCCGCCCACGGCAAGGCCGCCGACACCCGGATCACGCCGGTTTTGCCCGAATCGCGGCGCGGGCGCTATGGTCGCGGCCCACGGCGCCCTGCAGGACCGACATGATCGAGGCAATCGGGCTTTCGAAGCGTTACACGGTCTATCGCAAGGAGGCCGGTTTCGCCGGCAGCCTGCGCGCGTTCTTCCATCGCGAGCATTACGATGTCGACGCGGTGAGCGATCTCACGGTCCGCATAGGCCCCGGCGAGATCGTCGGGTTTCTCGGCCCGAACGGCGCCGGCAAGACGACCACGCTCAAGATGCTGTCGGGACTGCTGCACCCTTCGTCCGGCAGCGTGAGCGTCGCCGGCTATACCCCGAAAGAGCGCGACCGGGAATTCCTGCGCTCGATTGCGCTTGTCATGGGACAGAAGATGCAGCTGCACTGGGATATCCCGGCGACAGACTTCTTCCTCGTGCTCAAGACGATCTACGATATTTCCAATGCCGATTATCGTGCCCGGCTCGACGAACTCGTGGCCATGCTCGATCTCGGCGATCTGGTGAACCGGCCGATACGCCGGCTCTCGCTCGGCGAGCGCATGAAATGCGAACTCGCGGCGGCACTCCTGCATCGGCCGCGCATACTTTTTCTCGACGAACCGACGATCGGACTCGATGTGACCGCCCAGGCGGCGATCCGGAATTTCATCATCGACTATAACCGTCGCTACGGCGCGACCGTCCTCATCACGTCGCACTATATGGCGGACGTGACGGCGCTGGCGCGGCGTGTCCTGGTCATCGATCTCGGCCGCTTGGTGTTCGACGGCGATCTGCAGGCGCTGATCGAACGGCACAGTCCGGACAAGATTCTGCGCGTGCAGTTCGCCGAAGAGGTCGCGCCGGAGCGGCTCGCGCGGTTCGGCACGCTGCGGCAGCTCGACGGGCTCGTCGCCGAGATCGCCGTACCGCGCGCCAACATTGCCCGCCAGGCAGCCGACATTCTGGCGTCGCTGCCGGTTGCCGATATTGCGATCGAAGAGCCGGCCGTGGAAGACGTGATCCGGACCGTCTTCCGCACCGCCGGTACTGTCGGGAAACCCGTATGACACGGCGCCGCTTGGATCCCTTCCGGCCGTTTCGCCTCGCCCGCGCATTGGTCGCGCACAGCTTCAGCGAGTATGCGGCCTATCGCATGGAGATGGTGTTCTGGGTCGTGGGTGGCACGCTGCCTTTGTTCATGATGTTTCTCTGGATCGAGTTGGCCGAGCAACAGGCGACTGGCTCGTTTTCCGCCGCCGATTTTGCCGCGTATTTTCTGCTCGTCTTTCTGATGCGGCATATGACGCCCTTCGTTCCGGTGCCCGATCTTGAGCGCGCGATCCGGCATGGCGAGCTATCCGCACAGTTGCTGCGCCCGCTCGACCCCTATTGGCCGATGACCGCCTCGCAGTTGATGGACATTCTGCATCGACTGCCGATCACCATACCGGTGGTCATCGTCGGCATGATCTGGTCCGGCGCCTGGCAAATAATCGCGTTCGAAGACTGGCCATTCTTTGTCGTCGCGGTCTTCGGTGCGATCCTGTTGCATTACAATCTGCTCTATTGCGCCGGGCTCGCCGCCTTCTGGATGGAGCGCGTCCGTGGCTTCGAAGGGCTGATGTGGAACGGCTATTTCGTACTGGGCGGCGGGCTTGCGCCGATCGCGCTTTTTCCCGATGTCGTGCAGCAGGTCGTCGTCTGGTCGCCATTCCGCTACATGATGAGTTTCCCGATCGAGATCGCGATCGGCCGCGTGGCGCCCGCCGATATGTGGTTCGGCTTCGCGCTCCTGGCCTTCTGGCTGGCGTTCAGCATCGGATTGATGCGCCTGCTTTGGCATCGCGGACTGCGCCGCTATGCGGCGTACGGATCGTGATGCGCGTCCTGCGCCTGTTGCGGTCGTTCTGGACCAACGCGCTGCAGGTCGAACTCGAGTTTCGGGCCGATCTCCTCATCAATCTGATCAATGCGCCGTTGATGTTCGGCGCCGGCCTCGCAGTCCTGGCCGCCGTCTTTGCCGAGACGTCGAGCGTCGGCGGCTGGTCGTTCGACGAGGCGGTCGCCGTGCTCGGCGTCTTTCTGATCGTGGACGGGTTTGTTGGCACGATCCTCAGCCCCAATCTCGGCCGGCTGCCGGAGTATATCCGGCTCGGTAATCTGGATTACATGCTGCTCATGCCGGTCGGCAGCCACTTCCAGGTGTCGTTGCGCCATCTCAATCTCTGGGAAGCACCCAATCTGCTGCTAGGCAGCGCTTTGGTTATCTATTCGATGCTAGCGCTCGACCGCGTCGATCCGGCGACCATCGCGCTTTTCCTGCTGATGCTCACAGCCGGTCTCGCAACGGCTTTCGCGCTCTGGTCGCTCATCTATACGAGCGCGTTCTGGTTTGTGCGGGTATCCAATCTCGAAGTGATGTTCCGCACGCTGGTCGATGTCGGACGCTTCCCGGTGTCGGCCTTGCCGCCCTGGCTGCGTCTCCTGCTGACGGCGGTGCTGCCGGTCGCCTTCATCACCAACGTGCCCGCGGCGGCGGTCGCCGGTCGGCTCGATTGGGCGACGGGGTTGCTCGCTTTGCTGATCGCCGCGGTCGCGCTCGCCGTCAGCTATCTCTTCTGGTGCCGCGCGGTCGCGTCCTACACGAGTGCGAGCAGCTAAGGCGTCTGCGAATCCGGTTTGCGGCGCAGGCCCGACCAGCGCGCGAGCGCATAGACAGCCCCGCCGGCGATCAGACCCCAGAACGCGCCGCTGATGCCGAAGAAGGTCAGCCCCGACGCCGTGACGACAAACGTCACGATGGCGGCCTCGCGGTCTTTCGCCTCGGCAACCGCGCCCATCAGAGCCGAGGCGAATGCGCCGAGCAGGGCGAGGCCGGCGACCGCCTTGATCAGGATTGGCGGCGATGCCGTGAGAAAAGCCGTCGCCGCACCGGCCATCAGCCCGAACAGGATGTAGACGAAACCCGCGGTCGCGGCGGCCCACCAGCGTCGCGCCGGATCGGGATGTGCCTCGGGCCCGGCGCACAGCGCTGCGGTTATTGCGGCGAGGTTGATCGCATGACCGCCGAACGGCGCCGCGAGCAGCGTGAGGATGCCGGTATCGCGGAACAGCGGCCCCGGATCGGGCCGATAGCCGTTGGCGCTCAACACCGCGATGCCGGTCACGTTCTGCGAGGCCATGGTGACGACGAACAGCGGGAGAGCGATGCCGATCAGCGCCTGCAAGGTGAAATCCGGCACGATCAGGATCGGCTTCGGCCAGAGCGAACCGAATGCCGACATCGAGATGTCGGTGGTGAATGCGACCATCAGGACGGTGACGACGACGGCGGCCGGCACCGCATAGAGCCGGCGAAAGCGCGCGACCAGCGCCCAGACGATGATGATCGGCAAAGCCTGCAACGGCACCTCGGCAACCGCCTGAACCGGCGCCAGGCAAAATCCCAGCAGCACGCCAGCCAGCATCGCATTCGCGAGGGGCGATGGAATTGCCGTCACCCAGCGGCCGAGCGGTTTCCAGAACCCGGCAATCACGATCAGCGCACCGACGACAAGGAAGGCACCGACCGCGGCAGCGAACCCGCCTTCGACCGCGCCGGCCGTCGCCAGCAACGCGGCACCCGGCGTCGACCAGGCGACGCTGATCGGCATGCGCGTGCGAAAACTGAGCCAGATGCCGCCAACACCCATCGCGATCGACAACGCGATCAGGCCCGACGCCGCCTCGGCAGGGCTCGCACCGACGCCGGCGAGGCCCGGCAACACGACGACGGCGCTCGAGAAACCGACAAGGGCTGCGAGCAGCCCGGCGACGACGGCCTGGACGGATAGGCCGCCGTTCATAGGCAACGCAGATCAGGCGCGGCGCACATGGAGGACGCAGCAGCCATCGTGGCCCGGCTTCCAGGTGTCGATATCGATGGCAAAGCCGGCGCGCTCGAGCGTGCCGTAATCCGCCTCGGCCGCGATCGAGCAGAACAGCTCGATATCGGCATCCGGCAATCCTGCCTCTTCCCACGCCAGCTTCAGCGGGCAGCGGCGCATGTGCATGCGCAACGCATCGGGGCCCTCCATGCGCGAATCCGGCTGAAACATCTTTCCGCCGTCCGGCACGCCCGCGAAATCGGCGACGATCCCGTCGAAATTGGCCGGCGCATGGCATTTCAGCCCGTCGCCCTGGTCCGCGCCCCAGTTGTAGATCGCCTCGCGCAGGATCGCGATCGCGTTCTCGCGGCCGACCTTTTTCTCGGCAGCGCGAAAGATGGCCGCATAGAGTTTTGCGCGCTGCTTGTTCGACTCTTCCAGCGCACGGTGCATCGTCTCGCCGTCCATCGCCTAGAGCGCCCCCAGCGCGCGGTCGAGAGCTTCGACCAGAATGTCGGCATGTTCCTTGCGGAAGGCGAGCGGCGGTCGGATCTTGAGCACATTGCCATGGGGGCCCTCGCGCCCGACCAGCACGCCGTTGTTGCGCATATGATTGATGACGCGCTTGGCCTCCTCCGGCGCGGGCTCCAGCGTCTTGCGGTCGCGCACCAGCTCGACACCGGTGAGCAGGCCGGAGCCGCGCACATCGCCGAGCCAGCGATGCTTGTTCATCAGCTCGCGCATCTTGCTGCGCTTGTATTCGCCGGTTTCCTGCGCGCGCGGCATCAGCCCTTCGCGCTCGACCACATCCAGGACCGCCATCCCCGCGGCGCAGGCCACGGGATTGCCGCCGAATGTCGAGAAGAATCCAGTCGTTTCCCCGAACGCCTGGCGAATCTCCGGCCGGGTGACGGCGACGCCGAGCGCGATTCCATTGCCGATCGGCTTGCCGGTGGTGATGAAATCGGGAATGGCGCCGTGGGTTTCGATGCCCCACATATGCGTCCCCATGCGCCCGAAACCGCACTGCACCTCATCGGCGATGATCATGCCGCCGGCCGCACGCACCTTTTCGCAGACCAGCTTCAGGTAACCCGCCGGCACGTTCGGAATGCCGTTCGAGGTGAAGCCGGAATCGATCATGAAGGCGGCAACGCCATAGCCGGCTTCCTGAAGCTCCCGGATCGCACGATCGGCATCGGCGGCATATTTGGCCGCGAGGTCACCATCGCCGTCCTTGTAGGGCCCGCGATACGGGTCCGGCCCGATCAGCGTCCGTACATGCGGCTGCAGCGGCCGCTTCTTGAGATCGTAGGGCGACAGCGCGTCGATCGATTCGGAAATGCCGTGATAGGCCGCTTCCATGACGAGGGCGCCGCGGTTGCCGGTCATCTGCTTGGCCATGCGGAAGGCGGCGTCGTTTGCCTCGCTCCCGGAATTGACGAACAGACAGGCTTCAAGCCCCTTTGGCATGGTCGCCGTCAACCGCTCGGCGTAATCCAGAATGTTGCGATAGAGATACCGGGTGTTCGTGTTGAGGGCGGCCGCCTGGCGGGCGATCGCGCGCGCAACATGCGGATGGGCGTGCCCGACATGCGGCACGTTGTTATAGGAATCGAGCAGCCGGGTCCCGTCGGCGGTAAAGAGCCACGGCCCCTCGCCGCGCACGACATGCACGGGGTTCTCATAGGAGAGCTCGAGCGTCTTGCCGAGAAAGCGTTCCCGCTTCTTCAGCAGGTCCTTCGTGTCGTCCGCGATGCCGGTTTCACCGGGTTTCGGGCAGTAAGCGGGGAAACGGCAGGCATCGCGCAGTGCCCGCCGCACCTTGTCGCGGCCCAATGTCATGAAAACATCGAGCGCGTGATGCGACGGCGCTTCGTAGGACTCGAGGTAGCCGGGCCCGCTCGGCTGGCTGTTGCGCCAGGCGATGATGACCAGGGTCAGGGCATAGCGCGCAAGGATGAGATCGTAAATGACATTGATCTCGTCCTCCTCGAGCGGGTTGACCGCGTCGTAACCGGCGACGATGGTGCAGATCGAGTCGATCAGATGGCGCTCTATCTTGGAAAGATCGGACGCGGTCACCGCCGGATCGGCCGCAAGCACGGTATGGATCATGTCGCCGAAATCTATGATACCGGCGACCTGCTCCGGATTCGCCGGATCGACCACCATATTGTTGCCGTTGGCATCGTTATGGATGATCTGGCCGCGCAGCCGCGACAGGTTCGGCAGAACATCGGCGATGAAGGCGTCGAGCGCGCGCTCGACGCGGGCGCGGCCTTCCTGGTCCGCGATATGGTGGACATGCTGACACAGCCCGACGACCTGCGTGACATCCCAGAGCAGCGGGTGACGCGCCGCGGGATGGTGATAGCCGCGCAGCGCCTTCGCCAGGCGCGCGACCGCGCCGCCGGCATTGCGCAACAATGTCGGCGTGGGCGGCATGTCGCCCAGTTCCGTTCCTTCGATCCAGCTCACCGCACGAACGATGTGGCGCGCACCGCCACCCATGTCCGCCCAGTCGAACGGCTCACCCTGCTTCGTATGCACGACCCGCGGCACGGGAAAGCCCGGGTCGGTCTGCGCGACATGGAGCAGCCCGCGCAACTGCAGGTCCACCACGCCGGGGTCTTCGTCGACATTGGCGATCTTGAAGACGAACCGTTCGCCGCGCGCCGTGGTGACCCGGAAATTCTGGTCGCGCTCCGAAACCAGGGGCTTGAACTCGCCCTCGAGGCCGAAGCTCCCGGCCGCGACGCGACGCACGAGATCCTCGGGGAAGGCCGGTGGATTGCGATCGAGGAACTTCACGTCGCCTTCCGGTTTGACCTCATTCATGTGTCTCTCCCGCTGGCCCGCGCCGGGCTTTTTCCCGCAAATTCGCCCCGGTCGACCGGTTCGAGGCGAGAGGCTAGCGGGACGACGGGAGGGGATCAATCGGGGCGGCAACTATTTCTCGAGACACGATCGCCCGGCCCTCGCGCGGCTGCCATCGCCGATCCGGCGCGCCTGTCGAACTATCGCATTGTCGGCGCTTCGCCGATCACTTTAGAATCGCTTGGTTGCGTCAAACCGCGGTGCGCACAGACTTGGTGGAGAATCGGATGAGCATTGGCGTCGGAGGAGGCATCGAGACGTGGCACCGATAACTGCCAGCGCGTTCAAGACGGGCGCGTTGGCACCGTGACGAGCGTCTTCCGCAATCTCGCCGCTTATTTTGCGCTCGCGCGTTCCGGTTCCTTCGATGGCCGGTTCTACCGCGTTTGCTTCCCCGATTCGAGCGCCGGCCGCGTCACGCCGCTATGGCCTTTTCTGACGATCGGATGGCGCGAGGGACGATGGCCAAACCCGTCCTTCGACATGACGCGGTTCCTCGCTGACAATCCGGCATTGAAGGCTCAATCCGGATTTCCGCTGGCACCCTTTCTTGCGGAAGACGCCCGCCTGAAAGACGAACGGGCAAGGCGTCTGCCCGCGATCGATCCGCTGGCCGACGGCACGCACGATCTCGATGACCTGCCGATCAGACTGACGATGCTGTCCGACGCGGAGCGACGGATCCTGCTTCGTCATCTGCTCGCCTATGAACTCCTGCCATCGAGCTCGACCCTCCGATCGGAACCCTTAACGGACATCGCGAGCGACCAGGCGATCGATCGCATCGCCCAGCGATCGCGCCCGCGAACCCAGGATCGACCGGATGTGTCGATCGTCATTCCGGTCTACGGCCAGGAACGGCTGGCGTTGAGCTGCATCGAATCGATCCTGCGCTGGGACTACCGGCGCCGCTTCGAGATCGTCGTCGCCGACGATGCGAGCCCGACGGGGTTCCCGATGAAGCTTTATGGGCTGCCAGGCATAACGCTGTTTCGGCACGAGACGAATCGAGGATATCTGCATAGCTGCAACGGCGCCGCAGCCGTTGCCCGAGGCCGTTACCTCATATTTCTGAATAGCGACACGATCGTGCTGCCGAACTGGCTCGATGCGTTGATCGACACCCTCGACATGGTCCCGGGTGCGGGCCTGGTCGGATCCCGGCTGCTGTTTGCCGATGGACGATTGCAGGAGGCAGGTGCCGCCGTCCGGGAAGACGGGACGATCCTGAACTATGGCCGATGGCAGGACGCCAACGATCCCGCGTTCAATGTTCAAAGAGAGGTGGATTACTGTACGGGCGCGTCGATCGCGTTGCGAAAGACGCTCTGGGACGCGCTGGGCGGGTTCGATGCGCGATATGTCCCGGCTTATTACGAAGACACCGATCTTGCCTTCCGCGTGCGCGAACACGGCCAACGCGTGCTGTATCAGCCGTTATCGACCGTCATTCATTTCGAGGGGCAGTCGTCGCAATCTCATCCCGACGGCAGCGTGAAACGGCGGTATCAGGAGATCAACCGCAACCGCTTTCTCGCTCGGTGGAAGAACGCCATCGAAGATCGCGGAAACGCGGGAAGCGGACGCTCAGACCTTGAGGGTGGTCGCGTTCAGCAACGGATCGAGCGCGACTCTCAGTAGAAGGTCCGGACGAAGCGAAGATCCCGATCCAGCGGATCCCGCTCGTCGAGCATGCCGAAGCGCAAATATCGCGGATCGCTCTGATCGTTGCGATCACGATTACGATTCAGATCGCGATTCCAATCGCCGCCATCGTTGAGATCGCGGAGCATATTGTCCCATTGCTCGTGCTTGCGCTCATTGTCGCGATCCCGATCGCGATCGTTATCGTCCTTCCACTCCCAGCGATTGTCGTCGTCGTCATTGTCGGCGAACGCCAGCGGGGTAGCGGTCAAGAAAAGTGCCACCGCGGCCGCCAAGAACACCGGAACGGACAAGCGAGTCATGATTAGCACTCCTTGTTAATGTTGCGATGCTGTCGGCGGCCGAGGATGGCGTTCATAATGTGGCTTAGCCTTCTTCGTTTTCCTTGCGATCGTCCGGGCTCAGTACGCCGTCGCCGTTCTGATCGAACCGCGTAAACATCCGCTCGGCAGCGGCTTCGAATTCGGCGCGCGTCGCGTTGCCGTCTTCGTCGCTATCGAGCTTGCTAAAGTCCGGACCGCGGCGTTCGCTGCCATGCTCTTCACGAAATTGCGCAATGGCTTCGTCGAACTCGGTCTGAGTAACGACGCCGTTGCTATCGGCGTCGAGCTTGGCGAACCAGTCGTCTCGGCCGGTCGTGAACTCGTCCCGGTCGATCGCTCCGTCCGCGTTCGAATCATAGCGTTCCAGCATCTTGGCCCGATGATCGTCCGACCCGCTGCCGGCGGCGGCCGAGAGGCTGACACCCGCGGCAGCGGCCGCAAAAACAGCGGCCATAAGGATTGCTCGGTTCAAAAGATTTCTCCTTCTAGATTGGTCGATGCGCGTTACCGCATCTCCCTTTCACTAACCCGAAGGTAAAACCCTGCGCTTATCTCTTATGTAGGTAGCTGGACGATTAAAAGAAGTGCGGGCGCGCCAGCCGCCCAGGACCGGCCGGCGCCGCCTCGCGTCTAAAGTACGCCGAACAGATAAAGTAAAATGATGACGGGGATCGGAATGCCGATTAGCCACAACAAAACACCGCGCATGACGAAGGCCCTCTCTTCAGGTTACGCATACGGAGGGAACCGATCGGCGTCCCGCCCCGCGCCGGCGGATGCCCGTCCGGCTGCGTACCGCCGCTATCCCCATCCGCCTGAGAATGAGAGATGGGGCGGGACACGCGCCGAACCAACGCCAGCCACGCTTTTGCCACGCGAGACGACGGCGGATGCGTAGAGGGGCTTTATTGCGTAACGGGACTTGTCTTAGATCAAAGGTTCGCGGTTGCGCCGCTCGCGCACCCGGATGAGCCCACCGAGCAGCGCTTCGAGATTGCCCCAGAACCCGTTCTTCACGGCCATGCGCCAGCGCCGAAGCCGGGTAAAGCGCGGTACCGGCTCCGCCGACATACGAAGCGCCAGTACGCGAGCGGGCCCCGCGATTTTGCGGGTGCGATGATCGTCATGCATCGCCAAGAACTCCGCGAGACCGATCGGAGCGAGTTCGATCGCACCCGCCGCGGCCGCTTCGGCCACCAGCCGCTCGCCTTTGGCGGTACGGGCGACGAACACGTTCTGACCCGGCGCTTCCTTGTGCACCGGCTTACCGCCTTCCATCACCCAGCCATCCGGACAGGCGACATCGGACAGCTCACCGATCGCATCGGGGCAAATCTTGCAGCGATATTGAATGTCGTAGCTCCACGGAACCCCCGCATCGAACCAGACTTTGTCGTAAGTGAGTTCGTGAACGGCGCCGCTTTTCGTCCGGACATGGGTCGGGCCCGGCCAGCCCTCCCCGCGCCAGCGGAAAATTTCGACCTCGTCGGGCGCAACACCGACATAGGCGGCGATCTTGCGCGCGGTATGGAGGGTCGGGACGCCGCCGCAGAAATTCGTGATGAGATAGGGGATCTGCGCATCGACGCGCGGATCGATCCTGGCGAGGTTGCGAATCGCGGCGACATCGCAGGGCTTGGCGGCGACTGCGAACCGACAGCCTTCATCGAGCAGGCGATGCACGTGAACGAGGGGTGCTGCCGGGCCGTAACGCGATTGCGCGCCGGATACGACCTCCTCGCGGCTGCGGCTCACCTGCGCCTCCGTCAGCATCGGCTGATCCGTGGACGCGCGAACATGCAGGATCGCGTCGACCGCGTTCGTTTCGAGCAAATGGATCGAGAGCGCGGTCATCCCGCCGCCGGCAGCCGCTCGACGGCGAACGGCCGGATCCCCGGCCCAGCCGCGATGCAAGGTCCGGATCGGCCCATAGATCGAATCCATGTGTCCGGCCTCGCCTGCATTGGCGGGATCCGGCCCTTCGATGCGAATGCCGGGGCAGACCGCGCGGATTGCATCCATCGTCGTCTCGTCGACTGGCGCTTTGACGACGGGCCGGATCTGCCCGTAGGACGTGATCGTCATTTCGACGCGCGTTTTTCCGGCGAGGCTCTCGCACAAGCCACAACCCGCGCAGAGCCCGTGCGCGACGATCGTCGGCAGATCGATCCCGGATCCCGCGCGAGTGGGCGACGCTCCCGTCATTTTATCCAATCTTGCTAGTCGGTCAGCGGGAAGTGGCAGCGGATGATGCGGCCATCCTCGAGCGGCCGATCGAGCGGCTCTTCGACCCGGCAACGATCCTGCGCATAGGGGCAGCGCGGATGGAACTCGCAGCCGGAAGGTCGGCGCGCGAGGCTCGGTACTTCGCCTTCGATCGATACAAGGCTCCGCCTCTTCTCGGGATCGGGCCGCGGAATGCCCTTCACCAGCGCCTCGGTATACGGATGCGCGGGCCGGGCAAAGATGCGGTCGCAATTGCCATACTCGACGATGCGGCCGAGATACATGATTGCCAGCCGGTCGGCAATATGCCGCACCACCGGCAGATTATGCGTGATAATCATGTAGCTGAGCCCGTGCGTGCGCTGCAACTCGCCCATCAGATTGAGAATTTCGCCCTGCACCGATACGTCAAGCCCGGCGGTCGGCTCGTCGGCGAGGATGAGCTGCGGCTGCAGTGCGAGCGCGCGGGCGACGCCGACGCGCCGTGCCTGCCCACCCGACAATTCATGCGGATAGCGCGAGAGGAAGTTGCGCGGGAAGCGCACCATGTCGCAGAGCCGTTCGGCTTCGCGATAGCGATCCTCGACCGGCACGCGATGGATATCGAACGGCTCGGTCATCAAAGAGAGCACCGTCTGGCGCGGGCTGAGCGAACCGACCGGGTCCTGGAACATCATCGCCATGTCGCGGCGGAGCGGTTTGAAGGCCGCCGCCGACAGGCCGGTCAGTTCGCGGCCGCGATAGGCGACGCTGCCCGAATGCGTCCTGACCAGACCGAGAATCGCCCGCGCTGCCGTCGTCTTGCCGGAACCGCTTTCGCCAACCACGCCCAGCGTTTCGCCGCGTTCGAGCTCGAAACTGATATTGCGCACCGCATCGACGAAGGGATCGGCAACACCGGCGAGGCGCGCCCGCAGCGCGCCCATCGAGCGGAACCGCACGCGCAGATGATCGACCTTGAGCATCGGCCCTTCGCCGCTTGCCGCCGTGCCGGATTTGAGCGGTGCCGGCGCCGCGGCGAACACGGCTGCTTCCCGGCTCGGCGGATCGGGCTCGTACAATGTTATCTCGCCGATCGGCGGCGGCCAGTTCGGATCGCCTTTTTCGGGATGCAGCAGATGGCAGCGCGCATCATGCCCCTCGCCGGCATCGTAAAGCGGCGGCATAACGGTGAGGCACATATCGAAAACCTTGGGGCAGCGCGGTGCGAAGACGCAACCGGCCGGTAGATTGCGCAGATCGGGGAGATCGCCGGCAATGGTCGGCAGCAGGCGCGAGCGCTCGAGAACGCGCGCCGGATCGCATTCGATCAGAGCGCGGGTATAGGGATGCCGCGCATTATAGAAAATCTGCCGAACATCGCCGCGCTCGACGACCTCGCCGGCATACATGACCACCACCTCGTCGCAGAGTTGGGCGATCAGCCCGAGATTATGCGAGACCACGACCAGCGTCGCCTGCAGCTCGGCCTGCAGCGAGCGCATCAGATGCATGATCTGCGCTTCCATCGTCACGTCGAGCGCGGTCGTCGGCTCGTCGGCGATCAGCAGGAACGGGTCCATCATCAGCGCCATCGCGATCGAGATACGCTGGCGCATGCCGCCGCTGAACTGGTGCGGATAGCTGCGGATGCGCATTTCCGGATCGGCGATCCCGACCCGGCGCATCATCGCGATCGCCAGCTTGCGCTTCTCGGCGACCGACAGATTGCGGCGCCGATAGAGGATATCCAGCATCTGCTGACCGTAGGTCAGCACCGGTATCTGCGAGGTCATCGGATCCTGGAAAATGACCGACACTTCCTCGCCGCGATAGGCGCGCAATGCGGCCTCGTCGAAGCCGAGCACGTCCTTGCCGCCGAAATCGATCTCACCGCCGGTCACCACCGCATTCCCGGCCAGAAGCCGTAGCACGGTCCAGATCACCGTACTCTTGCCCGAACCGCTCTCGCCGACGATGCCGAGGATCTTGCCCTTCGGCACGTCGAGATCGACATGGCGCAGCGCGTGGACGCGGCCGCCCGGCGTACGGAAATCGACGCTGAGATCGCGGATCGCGAGCTGGGTTTCCATCCGCTCAGCGTCCCTTGCGCAAACGCGGATCGAACACGTCGCGCAGCGCTTCGCCGAGGAAGGTGAAACCGAGTGTGGTCAGCACTAGCGGTATGCCACCGGCGATCACCAGCCAGGGCGTTTCTCGAATGGCGAGGTAACCCTCGTTGAGAATGGTGCCCCAGCTTGCCTGCGGCGGCAGCACGCCGAGACCGAGGAAGCTGAGCCCTGCTTCAACCGTCACGACCACGGGCACGTCCATGGCGCCGAGAATCAGCAGTGGCCCGACCACGTTCGGCATGATGTGCCTCGCCATGATGCGCCCGGTGCTGGCGCCCAGCGATTGCTCGGCCGTGATAAACTCGGCATTCTTGAGCGCGAGTGTGCTGGTGCGGACCAGACGCGCATAGCCCGGCACGGACGTGACGATGATGATGATCAGCACCAGCTCGAGGCTGGGCCCGGTGACCGCGACGACCGCGAGCGCCAGCACGATGACCGGGAAGGCGCGCACGGTATCGAAAATCAGCAGCAGCAGGCTATCGAGCCAGCGCGGGCCATAGCCGGAAATGATGCCGAGTGCGATTCCGAGCGCGAGCGACGCCGAAACGCCGATCGCGGCGATCTTGAGCGCGACCCGCCCACCGAACAGCACGCGCGAAAACGTGTCGCGGCCAAGCTGATCGGTGCCGGCGAGGTGGGCCCAGCTTGGGCCCTGCAGACGGGCGGGAATGTCGAGGGCGTTGGGATCGTAGGGCGCGATCCACGGCGCGAATATCGCGCTCGCAAAGAACAGCAGAACCAGAATGAGCCCGAACATGCCCGGGCCGTTCTGCAGAAAGGACAGCAGCTTTTCGCGCCGCTCGCTGAAGCGGCGTTCAACCGGTGCCGGCGGGGCGACCGCGAGATCAGAGGGATTCGCGGACACGGGGATCCAGCTTTGCAACCACGAGGTCGGCAACGAGCGTAACGACAATGTAGATGGCGGTGATGACCAGAACCGCGCCCTGCACGACCGGGAAGTTGCGTCCGCTTATCATATTGAAAATCAACTTTCCGACGCCTGGCCGCTCGAAAATGACCTCGGCGAAGACAGCGCCGGAAAGCAGGCCCCCAAAGCCGATGCCGATCAGCGTGATCGTCGGCAGGATTGCGACCCGCAATGCATAGCGATAGATGATGGTCTGGCGCGGCAGGCCGAAGGCCTGCGCCGCACGGATATAGTTTTCGCCCATCACCTCGAGCATCGAGGCGCGCACCATGCGCGCGAGATAGCCGACCCAGCCGAGCCCAACCGCGAAGGCCGGCAGGATGAGGTGCAAAGCTTGGTCGAGCGGATCGCCCGGCTCGCCGGCACCGATCGCCGGCAGCACGCCGAGCAGGATCGCAAAGAACAGCAGCGACCAGATCGACACCACGAAGGACGGAACGGCGATCGTTCCGATCGAGATAACGCCTGTGATGCGATCGAGCAGCGTATTGGGACGAACCGCCGCGAAACAACCAAGCGGAATTCCGATCAACATGGCCCAGCCAAGCCCGGCCACCGCCAGCAGCAGCGTGAAGGGCAGAACTTCGAACACCATGGCGGCGACGCCGCGTTCGGAAAAGACCGCAGTTCCGAGGTCACCCATCAGCGCGTTCCTGGCATAGACCAGGAACTGCACCAGGACCGAGTCGTCGAGATGCATTTTTTCGGCATAGCGCGCGATCGCTTCGGGAGTCGCACGCGGGCCGAGAGCAATCGTGATCGGATCGCCGGGGAGGAATCGCAGGAGCGCAAACAATACGAACAGCGCGCAGAAAACGATGACGATCGACAAGCCGACGCGCTTGAGCGTGTAGATCCACATCGGCCGGACCTAAGGCGACAATCGGAGTGGGAACGAAAAGGCCGGGATCCGAAGATCCCGGCCAATCGCTTTGATCATCAGGCCGGCCGGAAGTCTCGAAGATCCATTTCACCGGACGGATAGACGTCGATCGCCAGCTCATTCCTGTAGATGAACGTCTCCGGCTCGTGATTGAGCCAGACATAGGCGCCGGTGTCTTCCATGATCTCCTGCATGCGCAGATAGATCTCGTTGCGGCGGTCTACATCGGTCTCCGACAGGCCCTCGAGATACAATGCCTCGAACTCGTCGTCCGACCAGCGCTCCCAGTTCCACACACCGACCTGGTCGCGACGGAACCACTGCGTGCATTCGTACGGGTCGGGCGCAGTGCCGAAACGCATGATCCAGAGCTGCAGATCCTTCCACTGCTCGCCGGCCGCCTCCGAACCCATTTCCCAGAACGGACCGGAATCGACCGGTGTCACGGTCGCGTTGATGCCGATCGCGCCGAGATTGGCCTGGATGATCTGGGCTGCGAGGATACGTTCCTGGACATTGAGCGTCTTGATATCCAGATCGAGTTCTGCGATGCCGGCTTCTTCGAGCAACGAAGCAGCCTTCTCCGGATCGTACGAGTATTTCGTCGCGGCACGATGGCCGACCAGGCCCGGGCACACGATGCCGTTCGATTTTTCCGTGGTGCCGGAATAGGCGCCCTGGATCACCGAATCCACATCGACCGCATGCTGGATTGCCTGACGCACGCGAATATCCGAAAGCGTCGGATGCTCGGTGTTCATGCCCAGCCACATATATTGCAACGCACCCGCGACCCGGATCGACGAACCATCCGGCGGCGTGTCGCCATAGCGAGCGACTGTCGCCGGCGTGATTTCCGTGCAGGCAACTTCGCCCGCTTCGAACGCGAGTTCGGCTGCCCGATCTTCTTCGATGATGAGCGCGCGGATTTCGCTGAAGGCCGGCGCCGGGCCGGTCCATTCCGGGTTCGGCAGGAAGGTGATCCGCTGTTGCGGCGCCCATTGCAGAATGTAAGGGCCGCAGGTCGCCGGGAACTCGGTCGTGAACTGACCGCCGACGGCATCCATCGCCTTGCGCGAGAGAATGGTGGCGGGACCCGCGGCCAGCGTGACCATCGGGAACGGAGCGAAGGGCGTGTTCAGGACAATCGTGCCGGCATAGGGTCCGGTCACGTCGACGCGCTCCATCGCCTCGAAATTGCCGCTCCAGTCCGTCGTCTTCATGCGTTCGAACGAGTATTTCACGTCGTCGGCCGTGAGCTCGCCATAGCCGTTGGTCCACATGAAGCCGGGATTGAGTTCGAAATCAATGTGTAGATCGTCGCGCTGCACGACGGAGCTAGCATAGACCGTCGGTTCCCAGCCGAGCGAGCCGTCTGCCATCGTGGCGTATTCGACCAGCGCAGGCATGACCGCCTTCTGGGTTTCGATTTCGGTACCGCCGACCATGTATCCCGGGTCGAGGACCGCAATATCGCTGTCGAACCTGACATAGAGAACATTGTCCTGTGCTTTCCCGAAAGACGGGACCACACCGAAAGCACCGGCCGCGCCCGCCGCGAGCGAACTGGCCAGAACCTGTCGGCGTGTAAGTTTGATGGTCGGCATTGTGATGATCCTCCCTGTTGAACCCTTATCGAGCCGTTGTGCCTCGATTTTGACCCGGATTGTCCCTCAAGAGGCAAATATTTTGCAATGCCGGGTAGCCCTAATTCGCCACGATCCGCCTGTCCGCGTCATCGCAATCGGCGACGCAGGCGTCATACCCGGCCAATCCGCCAGCAACGGGTGTCGCGAATACGCGATTCTACCCGCGGATGCGGGCGGCGTCTGGAGAGGCTAGCGCGCGCGCTCATGCCAGAGCCAGTGCCGCGCGATCCGCGGGGCAACGTCTCCCGGGGCCGCGACGGCCCTTAAAGTCGGTCGCCGTCAGTGGGCGCGGCGGCGTGCGGTGAACGCTTCGCTCGGATTTGAGCGATGCGCGCTGTGGACCGCGGCGAGCAGCCGCTGGCGCCAGCGCTGGGCGTCGTTCCCCTGCACCTTGCGCATCATCGAGAGCCACCGACCCTGGCGTTCGTCCCGTTTCATTTCGGTGGCGCGCCGAAGCCCTCCGGCAATCGACCGATCGTCGAGCGGATCCACCAGAATGGCGTCGGTCAATTCGCTGGCAGCACCGGTGGATTGCGAAAGCACCAGCACGCCCGGGTCTTCGGGGTTCTGCGCCGCAATATACTCTTTCGCCGCGAGGCCCATGCCCGCGCGCGGTCGCGCCATGAGGCCGATCCGGGATGCGCGCAGCAGCGCCAGTTTTTCCGCGCGGGTGAATGCGCGATGTGCCAGGTGGACCGGTTTCCAATCGTCACTGCCGAAACAGCCGTTGATGCAATCCGACATCGCGCGGAGCTCGCCCGCCGCCGCCCGCAGCTCGGGCCGCGGGGTCGCTGCCATCACCTGAAGCAGACAGATCCGTTCGGCGAGTTCGGGGCTTTGCTCGAACAATGTTTCGAGCGCGCTGAACGAACGATGAATACCGCTCACCTCGTCGAGCCGCTCGAGGCCGACGATCGCAGTCTGTCCATGCAGTACGGTGCGGATCCGGCGGACCAGCGCATCGACGGCCGACGAACTGGCCATCGACTGCGCGCGGCTTGCATCGATACCGGTCGGGAAGGCACCGACCGCGACGCTGCTGCCATCGATCGAGAGCCGACCGCCGGCTGCGTTGCCGCCGCAAAATTGTTCGGCGAATGCCTGGAAGTTCGCGCGGCATTCGTCGGTCTGAAATCCGACCAGATCGTAGCACGCCAGATCCTCGGCGAGTTCGCGTGCCCAGGGCAGCGCGGCAAAGATATCGGGGTCGGGAAAGGGTTCGCGGAGGAAGAAGCCCATCGGCACGGTATAGCCCTGCCGCCGCAGTTCACGCGCCACCGGAATCAAATGATGGTCGTGCACGAGGATGCTGTCGCTCGAGACCGCATACCGTGCGACCGTGTCGGCAAAGCGTACGTTGACGCGCCGATAAGCCAGATAGCTCGCCTGATCGAATTGCGCCAGATCAAGACGGCCATACAGCACCGGCCCCAAGGCATGTTCGGCGAGAAAGGAATGGCCCGCGACCTGCTCGGTCGTCAGCCCGACGGAAACGCGCCCGTAGCTCCCTTCCCTGCTGGGAAGATCGGCGGCCGATGGGCGATCCTCGGCCCCGCCGATCCAAAGCCCGGCGGTATCTTCGAGCGCGGCAACGAGCGTGGAGGCCACCCCGTTGTTCTGGATCTCCACTTCGGTGCCGGGGAGCCGGTTCGATACGACGATGAGGCGCTGCATGACCCATCCCCTCCTGTTCGAGACCCATGGCGAATGCCACCTGGCAGAACATCGAGCGGCGATTTTGATCTGAAACACCTCGCTCGATAACGACGGTCTCGGTCATCGTTGTCCCAGCTGTAGCAGGCGTTCGATGTCCCGACACTGATTCAGCGCAAAGCGAGGGGAAAATCGACGCAGATATCGATGATAAATTTGTGAGATTGCGGTGGATCAAGATCGCGAAGATGGAAGGACGCAGTAAACATTGAGTTTTCATATCGGAATCGGTGCCTTATTCTACCGTATAGTATAGGACGACTTAGTCGACGCCGACCGTTCGGCGTTTCATACTCGATAGAGATCGCCGAGACGCCGCTGAGCCGTCGCGTCGCGTCGATCATTACGATGACGGATGGCGATCGCGAGGCGCTGGCTGCGCTCGAGGCAAATCCGATCAAGATTCCGAAAGGCAAGGAACTGATCGAGCCCGGCGAAGACGGCACCAAGCCTTTCGTTCTTCTGTCGGGATTCGTGATTGTTTCGCGTTCGAGCAGCGCCGGCGAGCGGCTTATCATCGACCTGATGATTCCAGGCGACCTTGGCAATCTGCGTTCGATCGTTCTGGAACAGACGGACATGTTCTTCGATTCCGCCAGCGACGTTACGATTTCGCGCTTTCATCCGAAGACGTACTACGAATTGCTGACCAAGCAGCCTCGGCTCGGCACGGCGCTGTTCTTTGCCAATGCGGTAGACCGGTCGCTGATGGCGGAGCGGCTCTACAGCATCGGACGTCGCAGCGGCTATCAGCGGCTGGGCCATTTCCTGCTCGACTTGCTGGCGCGGATGCGTCGCGCCGGAGTCGCAGACGAAAACTCGTTTCGGGCGCCGCTGACCCTGGCGATCCTCGGCGATCTTCTCGGCATGACGCTCGAGCATGTCAGCCGCCTCACACAGCGGCTTCGCCGGGCCGGCTTCCTGCGCACCGAGCGCGACCTTTACGAGTTTCCCGATCTCGAGGGCCTGGCCAAGGCTGCAGACTTCGATCCGTTTTATCTCCATTTGAAGGAAAATCCGGAAGCGAAGCAGAAGGCATTGCGCTAGCTTTTCGATCGCCATCAACGGCTGCGGCGACAGACTTCTGGTGACGAGGCGGGAGCGCTGGGAATTCGTCGATCTTCCGCGAATGGGTCAGGCCTGCGACTTCGACCCCTGCTATCTGCACAATGCAGACGATGTGTCGCTCCCGGGTGACGGCGCAGGCTGAAGCGGGCCATTGGCTGCCTCTCACCCCTGCGAAGGCCCCACGCGGCACAGTCCCCCCGTTCCGGTGAACAATCGCTGCCGACGGCGCCGCGACCGTTCATCCCACAGGCCGCCGCCTAATCCCCGGAATTTGCGGCAGGATCCATCTAAATAACACTGATCCATTGTATGTCTCTTTTTATACATCATTATGATTTCGGATTGTTCAGCTTGATCCATAGCGGCCCGGTAAGGGCCCTCGCCTGACCAACGCCGACGATTTTCGGAAAGGGGCGATTAAATGGAAATTCGAGAAAAGCTACGGGCCGGGGGCAGTCCCTTCCTGCGACGAATGGATCGGGCAAGCCGCCTTTCGGAACCCGAACAGAAAGCATTCGCGGCGCTCGAGACGTCGGTCGAGTCTTTTGCCAAGGGAACAGATCTCGTGCGGCCGGGCGACCGCCACTCGCGACCTTTCATCCTCCAGAGCGGCTATGTCATCGTCGCGCGGCATAATTCGACCGGGCAGCGGATGATCATCGACCTGATGATCCCCGGCGATATCGGAAACGCACGGGCGATCGTGCTGCCCCGGGCCGATATGCTCTACACCGCGCTCAACGATATCGTCGTATCGCGGATTCCGATCGAGGCGCATCGCGATCTGATGCTGGCCCATCCGCGGCCGTCGATGGCGCTCTTATGGACGGGCGCCATCAGCCGGTCGCTGCTGGCGGAACGGCTGTACAGCCTCGGTCGGCGGAACGGCTATCAGCGGACTGGACATTTTCTGCTCGAGTTGCGGGTGCGCCTCGAGGAAGTCGGGTTGACCGACGGCCCCTCGTTCCGGGCACCACTGACGCTGGCGGTTCTCGGCGATCTTCTCGGCCTGACACCCGAACATGTCAGCCGCGTCGTACAACGCCTCCGGCGCGATGGTTTCCTCGTTACCAAGCGCGATCACTGGCAGTTCATTGATTTGCCCGGTATGGAGAAGGCGTGCGATTTCGATCCCGCCTACCTGCATACATTAGACCGGGAGCTGGTAGCCTTTTCATTGCATGAGATCGGGACTTCCGCCGCGATGAGCGCAGGACGTCCGCCAGATCAAACCGGCGCCGGCGCGTTTATGCTAGCGGCCGCGCAAAGCTGAGTTCGTGTCGATCGGGGTCGGCGATATGAAAATATCGCTCTCCCCATGGCGCGTCGTTCGGCGCGAACGCCGGCACCAGGCCTCGCGCGAGTGCCAGGCGGTACATCGCGTCGACATCGTCGACATAAAAAATCACCCGGCCCCACCAGCCCCGCGGCGGAGCTTCCGCCGTTAGGTTGAGATGCTGGTTGCCGATGGCGAAGCTGCTGAAACGCGCGTCGCGGCTGCTGACGAGGCAAATTCCAGTGCCTCGTAGAAGGCAACCGCGCCGGCCATATCGGCGGTGCCGAGCGTGATCGCCGCGATGCGCTCGATTTGCCGAGCTGGCACGTCATCCGCTCTGCTCACCATGGCTCTCCCATGCTGTTCCTCTCGACGGGCAGGGGATAGATTGGTTGCGGTCGATCGAATCGCTATGTCATCGCGACGCTACGCCCCGAGCGACCTGCGCGATCGTTTTTACAAAGGGTGCGTGTATATAGTATTGTCCGGGGGCAATGAGGGGACGCCCGTCAGCGAGCAACAGGATAGGTATGAGGATTAACGGCAAAATACCGTGTTTTCGGTAGACAACGCCCCTTATCCGCATAACATGCTATCGGTGGTCGGCTAGGGTTTCGGCCGATCTGGTGCTCGATGATCCAAGCAGTCCCCATGAGGATGGATTTCGATGCCCGACGAATCGCAGGACGACAGTCTCCGCGTGCTCTTTGCCGACGATCACCGCCTGGTTCGGGAGGCGCTCGCGCCGTTCATCACCCGGATCGCCCCTTCGGTGCATCTCGACGAAGCCTCTTCGGTCGACGAAGCGCTGGTGCTGCTGCGCGACAACGGGGTTTACGATCTGATTCTTCTCGATCTCAACATGCCGGGCATGGATGGGTTCAACGGTTTCAACAAGATTCGTGAGATGGCGCCCGACAAGCCAATCGCGATTCTCTCCGGTTCGCTCGATCCGGATGATGTCAGCCAGGCGCTCGAACATGGTGCTGCCGGCTATATTCCCAAGACGACGACGGGCGGCACGCTCGTTAACGCGTTGCAAATCATCCTGGCTGGCGAAGTCTATGTGCCGCCGGCACTCATGGCTTCGACGGCGTCGCGTACCGCGCGCGATCATCGCGATGTTCGCGAGGTTGCGCTCGCCGATCGCCAGATGGAAGTTCTGAAGGCGCTTGCCGAGGGGCTGCCGAACAAGGAGATCGCCCGCCGTCTCGGAATCGCCGAGATCACGGTGAAGGTGCATCTGCAATCGATCTACCGGAAGCTCGGCGTCTCGAATCGGACCGAAGCGCTGGCGGCTGCGCTCAATCGCGGTCTGGTCTCGCTGAAACGATAAGATCGCGCGGACGGTCGCGATTCTCTATTTATCGAGCACCGCACGGATCGCGTTGGCTAGTTCCTTCTTGCGGAACGGCTTGCTCAGGATCGGCACATCGGAAAGATCGAGCCCGCTGGCAGTCAGGGCATTGGTCGGATAACCGGACATATAGAGCACGCGCACATCCGGCACGAGTTCGCCGGCTTTCCTGCCGACATCGATGCCGGTCATGCCGCCCGGCATGACCATATCGGTAAGCACCAGATCGATCCGACCGGCATTCTGCAGCATGCCGATGGCAGCCGGTCCGTCGCCGGCTTCGAGTACCAGGTATTTCAGACTGCGCAACTGCTCGACCGTCACCTCGCGTACCCGCTCGTCGTCTTCGACGACGAGGATAACTTCTTTGTCGCCGACCGCGGGAATGTCTTCGGGAATGACGCGCACGATCGGCGCGGTCTCGGCAACCGGCAGATAGAGCCGCACGGTCGTCCCGCACATCGTCTCGCTGTAGATTTTGACATGGCCGCCGGATTGCTTGGTAAAGCCATAAACCATGCTAAGGCCGAGTCCGCTGCCCTTGCCGATATCCTTGGTCGTAAAGAACGGGTCGAAGGCGCGATCGAGAACCTCGCGCGACATGCCGGTTCCGGTATCCGTCACGTCGATCATGACATAATTGCCCGGGATGACGCCGGGATTGCGGGTTTTATACTCGTCGTCGAGCACGATGTTCTGCGCTTCGATGGTGAGCGTGCCGCCATCGGGCATCGCATCGCGGGCATTGACCGCCAGATTGATCAACGCGTTCTCGAGCTGCTCCGGATCGGCACTGATCGCCCAGATTCCAGGCGCAATCGTGGTATGGATCTTGACGCTGGCATCGAGCGTGCGGGTGATGAGCGGCAGGAAATTGGCGATGGCACCGGTCAGTTCGATCGATTGCGGCCGCAGCACCTGGCGCCGGGCGAACGCGGACAGCCGATGCGTCAGGGCCGAACCGCTTTCCGCCGCGCGCGCGATCAGTTCCGCCATCCGACGCTGCTCCGGGCTATCCTTGAGTGCGTCGCTAAGCAACTCGCTGTTGCCCAAAATAATGCCGAGCAAATTGTTGAAGTCATGCGCAACGCCGCCGGTCAGCTGGCCGATTGCCTCCATCTTCAACGCCTGACGGAGCTGCGCCTCGATCTCGTGCTGCGCGGACATGTCCTTGATGAAACCACTGAATATGACCTCGTCGTCCATACGGATCGGCGAGACCACGACTTCGGCAGGAAACTCCGTGCCATTACGACGCCGGGCAGTCATCTCGTTGCGTCGGCCGACGAATTCCGCCTGACCCGATTTGAGATACGCAGCGACACCGGCCAGGTATTTCGTGCGCATTTCCGCGGGAATGATCATGTCGGCCAGCGTTGATCCGATGGCCTCGTCGCGCGACCAGCCGAATATCGCTTCCGCCTGGGAATTCCATTCCATGATCGCGCCGCCGGCATCGATCATGACGAACGCATCGAGCGCGGTGTTGATCACCGATCGGTAAAGCTGCTCGCGGCGCTGCAGGGCGATTTCAGCCTCACGGCGCTCTGAAATGTCCTGAACGGTGCCATGGGTCACGATCGAATCGCCGTCGGGCGTGATCTCGTTCTCAGCGGTCTCGTAGATCGTCTTGACCGTTCCGTCGGCCGCGACGATCCGATATTCGAGCGCGTAGCCGAAGCCCACATCGCCGAAGACGTTCTGCACCTTGTCGCGATCGGGCGGATACACGAACCGTTTCAGATACTGGCCGTTCGATACGGAGAGTTCCAGCGCGGGGACACCGAAGATGGCCGCAGCGGAATCCGAGTATTCGGCCGTACCACCGAGCTTATGGATATCGCTCCCGCGGGCCCGCCAGATCCAGTGCCCGATTTTCGCCATGCGCTGGGCCCGGCGCATTCGCCCCTCGCTTTCGGCGAGCGCCTCCTGGATCCGCTGCCGGTCGGTGATATCGACATGCGTTGCCAACACCCGAAGGGGCGTGTCGGATTCGTCGCGAACGATACGACCCTTGGCGAGCATCCAGCGGAAGCTGCCGTCACGATGCTTGAGGCGAAACTCAGATTCGTACCGCGTTGTGGTGCCATCGAGGGCGGCATTCAGAAGATTGGTCACACGCGACCGATCGGCCGGGTGCAATAACGATTCCCAGGCGCCGATACTGCTTTCCAGATCG
>JBBDWW010000006.1:0-9865 GCA_040902645.1 Dongiaceae bacterium
GCGCGCCTTTCGGCAGCCGCGCGATCTCGATCGTGTCGGACGTGGTCTGGGTCGCAAGCGTGACGGTTTCGTTGAAGACCCGCACGCGCCCGTGCACGTCAGAGACGGCGGGTAACTGCACAGGCGTCGAGTTGTGCAGCTTCGCCATCTGGGTTCCGTAAAGAACGGCCATACTGGTAACTCCTTGTGAGGTAGCGCCTCGCGCGCGCAGCCGCCACTCCAACCCTGCGCGCGGCGAGGTCGTTCAGAACTCCAAACAAAGCGAGTGCAACCCGGGTTGGCGGGCGGCGGGTTGCACGAGCAATCAGCAACAACCCCTATGGGGTTGTTGCGATCTCCACCACGGCTTCTTCTTCCATGCGCGTCGCACCGATCGACATGCAGTAATAGACCTGCGTCGAATAGGATTTGTCGTCGCGCTCGGAGATACGCGCGGTCGGCGCCTGGCCGACGGTGAGCAGCAGGCCCGACTTGCGCCAGGCGAAGCATTGCCGGTCGCCGCTGCCGTCGAGCGTCAGCCGCTGCGAACGGATGAAGCGGAAGCCGAGGAACGTATCGATCTGGCCCGCGACCAGCGCCTTCACGGTGTTGTAGTCGGCGCTCTTCACCTCGGTGGTGTTGCCGAACCGGCGATGGCAGACGAGGACGTTGAAGCGCCGCATCTGTCCGTGCAGCGCAAGCTGCAGCGGCCGCGGCCGATAGGGCAGACGGATTGCGCCCTCGGTCGGTCCCTTCAGGGCGCACCTCCCGGCATTCACGTTCGATGGAGCTATGGAGCGCCCGTGAACTGTCGGGCGAAGGGCGGTGTCCGCTTTCCGCGACTGCCGCGAGGCCGATTTCGGTCAATCCCATTAACGAAACAGACTATAGGATTATTGTCCTATACTGTCAAGAAGAATCGTGAACCTCATCCTTCCCAGGCAAGCCGCACCGTCCGCTCCCCGGCTTCACTTTCGCCGCCAGCATTCTTGCCGTAACCCCAGGTCAGGATCTGCGTGGCCGCTGCGACCCGTGCCGCGGCCGGTGCGTTCGCATCCCGCATGACCGCAACGAAGGCCTCGAGGGCGGCCTCGGTATGTTGCCTTGCGCGAGTAGCGATGTCCGGTTCGCGCCGCCGGCGGGACAGCCCCGGCTTTGCGGCGTCCGGCTTCTCCTTCACACCCGCCGGTTCGCCGGCGATCGGTTTGCTCTTCTTCACCCTGTTTCTCCCCGTCGTTTGACCGGTTGCTGCGCCGTCGGATCGAGGCTCGCATAGCGATGCGTTTCCATCCGCCCTGTCCGCTCGGCGGCGATGCCGAAACAGGCCGACAGGATCGCCAGTCCGTTGCGGATCGCACGCAGTTCGGCCGAGCGCTGCAGCGACGGCGGCAGACGCCGGCCCGTTTGCACATTCGTGAGGAACGACGGCGTCATCTGGAACACGATCAGATTTTCGGTCGCATCGCAGACCGCGCGGCCGCCGGCCAGCAACCGGTTCTTGGCATGGCGGAAGCGGCGCTGGATCGCGACGCGCTCATGGTCGGGCCCGTCGCGATCGAGCCCTGGCAATGCGCGGCGGATCGACAAGCCGGGCAGCGCGTCCTGAAACTTCGTCGCCGCCGGCGGCAGATAGCCGGTCGCGCGGCGATAGAGATAGGCATAGATCGCGGCGCATCGATGCTCCTCGATCGTGACGAGATCGAGCGCCAGCATTCGGCCCAGCGGATATTCGCTCAGCGACGGATCGGCGCCGGCCTCCGCACCGCCGACGAGCGCGAGCTTGCGCGCGCGCAATTCCGGTGTGCCCTGGTCGAGACCCGATGTTACCTTGCGCGGCCGTCCGCCGCGGCTTCGCCGTGCCGGCATCGTCGCTACTCCGCCCCATCGTCGTTGTCGTCGTCTTCGTGATCCTCATCGAGGCCGAGCGCCCATTGTCGGGCCCACTCGACGATCCACAACGCCCGCTCCGCCGTCATGTCGCTGCAGATCGCCTCGAAATCGCCGTCCTCGGTGATGCCCACGCCGATCAGCGATTCCCAGCGTCGCTTGGCGACCGCGCCGGCGACCTGCTCGGGCCGCAAACTGTCAGAAATCGGGAAATCGACGACTTTCGAGCCCATTCTTTATCTCCCCTTTCGTGACCCGCTTTTCGCTACGCTTGCATTACCGGATTAATTAGACTAAATGCGTAACTCTGTCAAGGAGAATCGTTGGACATCTGCCGCGCTTTGCGGCGAAATGAGACGCATGGAACCCTCTGAAGCTGCTCGCCGCCTGAAGGCGCTCCGTGAACGCGCCGGGCTGCCGATGCGTGCCGTGTCGGAATCGCTCGGCTGGACGTTAACCCGCTACCAACATTACGAGGATCGCTACCGGCGACCTTATCTGCCGCTCGAGTTCGTGCGCCGCCTCGCCGACATCTTCGCGCAGCGCGGCGTCGATCCGGGCGAGGTGATGTCGCTGGCCGGTGTCGGACCAGGCGGATTGACCAGCCTGCCCTCCGCCCCGCCGCCGCTCGTCGGCAATGGTGCGCACCCGATCGGCGGTCGCGATCTGCCGATCATGGGCGCGGTGCGCGGCGGCGCCGAAGGGTTCTTCTTCAACGACGGAGAACCCAAGGAATATCTACGCCGGCCGCCCTTTCTCGAAGGTGCGGCCAACGCCTTCGCGCTCTATGTCGATGGCGACAGCATGGAGCCGCGTTACTTCGCCGGCGAAATCCTCTACGTGAATCCGAACCGGCCGGTAACGCGCAACTGTTTCGTCGCCGTCGAGCTCGCCGATGGTCAGGGACTGATTAAGCAGTTCCTCCGCCGCGACGATACGCTGGTTGTGTTGCGCCAGTTCAACCCGGGAAAGGAAATCCGCATTCAGACGGATCAGGTGCGGCACATCTATCGCATCACCGGTGCGGGCGAAGCCGGCTAAGGCAACCATCGCCGCGGCACGATCGCCCGAAACAGATGGGTCGAGCGATGTCCGGCGGCCGGGTCGTCGCCTCTGTTGCGCTTTTCGTAAAGCGGCGCGACCGGGCGGCTACCGGCGGCAAGATCACGGCAATGTCACAGGTAGAATTACGCATTATTCATTGACTTTATGATGGTATTAGCGTAACACTGTTCTCCCGCGGGCGCCTGCCTGCTGCCAGCCAAGGGGAGAACGAGAAAATGACCTTCAAATCGCGCGAACTCAGTGTGCTCGCCTACGCCAACGGCTTCACGCTCTGGCATTACAGAATCGAAGATCCGCTCGACCTCCTGCTCGACCCAACGACCGGCGCCTTCGAGGACGCCGGTTACTTCGGTGCCGCCTGCGACCTGCTCTGCGCGGGCGACCAGATCACGGTCAATCTGAACGGGCGGCCGACACCGGCGATCGCCTGTTTTGTGGTTCAGAGCGTCAATCCGGGCGGCCAGGTCAGGGTCGCGCCGATCGACGGCGATCCCGTCGCCCGCCCCGGCAAGACAATGCCGGCCGAACTCGCAGCCTGAGGGGCAAACGAAAACCGGACCGCTCGTTGCGAACGGTCCGGCTTTTTCGTTCCGTCGAGGTTACGCGCCGATCTCGACCACGACCCGGCCGCGGACCTTGCCTTCGAGAATCTTCTTCGACAATCCCGCGAGATCCTTGAGCGACGTCGTTTCAATCATCGCATCGAGCTTCGCCGTCGGCAGATCGCTCGCCAGCCGTCGCCACGCCTCGCGGCGGATCTCGATCGGACACATCACCGAATCGACGCCGATAAGGCGAACGCCGCGCAACAGGAACGGAATCACGGTCGTCTCGAGCTTGGTGCCGCCCGCGAGCCCGCAGGCGGTGACGCAACCGCGATATTTGATCTGGGGCAGGATCGCAGCCAGCGTCGAACCGCCGACCGCATCGACGCAGCCCACCCAACGTTCCGAATCAAGCGGCTTGCCCGAGGGCGTGGCGATCGTGCTGCGCTCGATGATCTCGGCCGCACCGAGGTTTTTCAGATAGTCGCTCTCGCTGTCGACGCGGCCGGTCGAGGCGATCACCTTGTAACCGAGCTTCGCCAGGATCGCGGTCGCGACGCTGCCGACACCGCCCGCCGCACCCGTGACCAGCACATCGCCTGACGCCGGCTTGATGCCGTTGTTCTCGAGCTCCATCACGCAGAGCATCGAGGTGAGACCCGCGGTCCCGATCGCCATCGCCTGCTTCGCGCTCAGCCCTTTCGGCAGCTTCACGAGCCAGTCGCCCTTCACGCGCGCCTTGCCCGCATAGCCGCCCCAGCGTGCTTCGCCGACGCGCCAGCCGGTCAGGATCGCCTCGTCGCCCTTCTTCCAGTCCGGATGGCTCGATTCAATGACCTTGCCGGCAAAATCGACGCCCGGCACATGCGGATAACTGCGCACCAGCCGCCCGAGCCCGTTGAGGATCATCCCGTCTTTGTAATTGAGCGACGAATACTCGACCGCGATGGTGACATCGCCCTCGGGCAACCCGTCTTCGCCGAGTTCCTGGATCGACGATGCAACCTTGCCGTCGCTCTCTTCCAGCACGAGCGCCTTGAACATGAGTTCGCTCCTCCAAATTGCGGGCCATTTTCGGACACGCCCGATGACCCTCCGCCGCTTGCGCGCCTGTCTAACCGATGGTGGGCCGATCTGCCAGCGCCGCCCTCGCCGTGGCGAGGGGCATCGGCCCAATAGCCGCGGCGAGCGGCGGTAGCCCGATGAGACGCACCGGGAAACGCCATTTTTCCGCCCGATTCCACGCTAGGATGGGCTGCGGCAGCGCGCCGCCACCCCGCAATCGACCGCCTTGTCCCTCTGGAGTCCGCGTCCATGCGCATCAACCCTGCTCCTGCCCTGATGGCTGTCTTCCTCGCGACTGTTCTCGCCGCAACATCGCTGCCCGCTGTCGCTGCCGATGAACCCGCGTTGACCGGCACACTCTACAAAGATCCGGCCTGCGGCTGCTGCGCGGCCTACGGCGCCTATCTCCGTGAGAACGGTTTTGAGCTCGAGATCGTCAACACCGAAGACATGGCCTCGATCAAACAGGCGCATGGCGTGCCCGCCGACTATGAGGGCTGCCATTCGCTGGTGATCGGCGACTACATCGTCGAGGGCCATGTGCCGGTGGCGGCGATCCTTCGCCTTCTGACCGAGCAACCCGAGATCGCCGGCATCTCGCTCCCCGGCATGCCGATGGGCTCGCCCGGCATGGGCGGCGACAAGGAAGGGCCGTTCGAGATCTATGCGATCGGCAGCGGCACGAACGCAGGCCACGTCGAAATCTTCGCGGTCGAGTAGCGCCACCATGCGCGCCTGAGAGGCTTTTCCTCTATTCCGGCACGCCCAGCCTTCCGACCGCCTTTAGCGCCGCGCCGACTGCCTGATCCATATTGTAATAGCGATACTGCGCGAGGCGGCCGACGAACGTCACGTTACTCTCGTCAGCCGCGAGCGCCTGGTAGCGCTGATACAGCGTCGCATTCTCCGGCCGCGGGATCGGATAGAACGGCTCGCCTTCGCTTTGCGGATATTCGCGCATGATCGACGTGCCGGGATGTTCCTGCCCGGTCAGATGCTTGAACTCGGTAATGCGTGTGAACGCTTCCTCGTTCGGATAATTGACCGTACCGACCGGCTGGTACCGCGCGACAGCCGGCAGATGCTCATGCTCGAACTGCAGGGACCGGTAAGGCAGCGCGCCGTAGCAGTAATCGAAATAGGCATCGATCGGGCCGGTATAGATCAGATGATCCCCGGTGACGCGGCTTCGGATATCCGCGAAACCGACATTGGTCTGAACCTCGATATTCGAGTGATCGAGCATCGACGTGAACAAAGCCGTGTAGCCCTCGGCCGGCATGAACTGGAGCGCATCGCCGAAGCAGCGATCGTCGTCGTTGGTCCGGGTCACGATCCGCCGCGCCACCTCGGGTGCGAGTTGCGACAGATCGAGGCCCCATTGCTTGCGCGTGTAGCCGCGGAAGAACCGGTCGCAGAGATCGGTGCCGACGGCGTTGAGCACCACGTCCTCGCTGGTCCGCTCCGGGTCGCGATGCGCGCGGACATGATCGAGATGCGCCCGTATTCCCGCTTCGTCGTGAGCTGCGCCGTACAGCCGGTTGATGGTCTTCCGGTTGATCGGAAACGGATAGAGATCGTTCCCCAGCCGCGCCAGGATGCGATGCTCATAGAACCGCCATTGGGTGAATTTCGACAGATAATCGAACACACGCTGGCTGTTGGTATGGAAGATATGCGGGCCGTAGACGTGGATCCGCACGCCATGCGCATCGAGCCGGTCATAGGCATTGCCGCCGACATGCGGGCGCCGGTCGACGATCAGCACCTTGATCCCGTTCGCCGCCAGCCGCTCGGCACAGACGCTGCCGGCAAACCCGGCGCCGACGATCAGGACCGGGACATGCACCAGCGTCGATCAGCTCTTGAGAAACGCCAACAGATCTTCGTTGAGCCGCTCGCCCCAGGGGCCGAAGGGACCGTGCGGCCCGCCCTCATAGACCTTGAGCGTCGCATTCCTGAGCAGCTTGACCGATTGATGCGCCGACGCGCCGATCGGCACGATCTGGTCTTCGCTGCCATGCACGATCAGCACGGGCACCTGGATCTTCTTGAGATCCTCGGTGAAATCCGTTTCCGAGAATGCCTTGATGCATTCATAGGCCGGCTTGATGCCGCACATCATGGCCTGCTGCCACCAGGAATCGCGCACGCCCTGCGAGACTTTCGGGCCGGGTTTGTTGGCGCCGTAGAACGCTTCCGGAAACCCGCGGAAGAGCTCCGCCCGATCCGCAACGAGCTTGGCACGGAGATCGTCGAACACCGCGATCGGCAGGCCGCCTGGATTGGCCGGCGTCTTGAGCATCAGCGGTGGGACCGCCCCCACCAACACAGCCTTGCCGGCCCGCTTGCCGCCATGTCGGCCGAGAAAGCGCGTTACCTCGCCGCCGCCGGTCGAATGTCCGACATGAACCGCATCGCGCAGATCGAGCGCCTCGACGAGCGTGTTCAGATCGTCGGCATAGGTATCCATCTCGTTGCCGTGCCAGGTCTGGCCCGATCGCCCGTGGCCACGGCGATCATGCGCGATCACCCGGAAGCCGCGCTCGCCGAGAAACAGCATCTGCCGGTCCCAGTCGTCGCCGCAGAGCGGCCAGCCATGGCTGAAGACGACCGGCCGTCCCGTTCCCCAATCCTTGTAATAGATCTCGGTACCGTCCTTGGTCGTGATCGTGGGCATGGTAGCAACTCCCTTCGTTTAGAAAATCGCCCTTAAACATTGCGCGCCTTGACGACAGCCGCGCCGGCCAATCGAGTTTGCGATCAGCTCCCGTGCGCCATTGTCTCGGTAAACCGAACCGGCCGCCCGCGCGGCTTGTCGACCAGCGCCCCGTCGCGCATCGCGCTCATGCCGCGCACGATCGTCGCAACCGGCTTTCCGGTCACCTTCATGCCAGCAAAGGGCGTCCAACCGCAGCGGCTCGCAATCCAGTCATTCTCGATTGTCCATTTTGCCCTGAGATCGACCAAGGTGAGGTCGGCATCGTAGCCGAGCGCGATGCGGCCCTTGCCGGCAATATTGTAAATACGCGCGGCGCTTGCGCTGGTGAGATCGACAAACCGTTCGAGCGTCAGTCGGCCCTGCGCCACATGATCGAGCAAAATCGGCACGAGGGTCTGCACGCCCGGCATGCCGGACGGGCTCTGCGGATAGGGCTTCGCCTTCTCTTCTTTCGTATGCGGCGCATGGTCGGAGCCGATCACATCGACCACACCGTCGCTCACCGCGCGCCACAGCGCGTCGCGATGGTGCGCATCACGGATCGGCGGGTTCATCTGCGCGAACGTCCCGAGCCGCTCGTAGCAGTCGGGTGCTGCGAGCGTCAGATGCTGCGGCGTCGTCTCGACGGTCACCAGATCCTTCTCGCCCGCCAGAAACGCCATCTCTTCGGCCGTTGTCACATGCAGCACATGGATGCGTCGCCCCGCCTTGCGCGCGAGCGCGACGATGCGCTTGGTCGCCTTGAGCGCGGTTTCCTCATCGCGCCAGACCGGATGCATCGACACATCGGCACCCTCGCGCACCAGAGCGAGCCGTTCGCGCAAACGCGGCTCATCCTCGGCATGAATCGCACAACGCCGCGTGCCGCTGCGCAACACCGCTTCGAGCGCATCGTCGTCGGCGACCAGCAGGCTCCCGGTCGAACTTCCCATGAAAATCTTGACGCCGCAGCAGGCGGGCTCGCGCTCCAGGCTCGCAAGCTCGCTGGCATTCTCTTCCGACGCACCGGCGAAGAACGCGAAATCGCACCAGGCCCGTCCGGTCGCGCGCGCGACCTTGTCGGCGATCGCCGCGGCGTTCGTCGTAGGTGGTGTGGTGTTCGGCATCTCAAAGACCGCGGTCACCCCGCCCATGGCCGCCGCCCGCGTGCCGGTCTCGAGATCTTCCTTATGTTCGAGGCCGGGCTCGCGGAAATGCACCTGGGTATCGATCGCACCGGGCAGCACATGAAGACCCGTGGCATCGATCGTTTCGGCGGCCGGCAACGAGACCCGGCCGAGCGCCACGATCCGCCCGTCCCGGACGCCGATATCGCAGGGCGCGATGCCGTTGGGCGTCGCGGCGATGCCGCCGCGGACGAGAAGATCGAGGGGTTTTTCCAAACTGGGGGCTCCGGATCAGGCGGGCGGGCGGATGGCGGGCAAGCGGCGACAGTTTATGCTATCCCGGCGCGGCGGGTCGACCGCCGCCAGCGGCAGACCGGCCGCGTCCGGGCGGTTTACCCGCATCGGATGACATGCCGGGCGGGCCGCCCGGCGACAGGATGCCGGCAACAGGATGAGGGCATGACGATCTATCCGGTGATCCTCTGCGGCGGCTCCGGCTCGCGTCTCTGGCCGATGTCGCGCACGGTCTATCCCAAGCAGTTCATGGCGCTGGGCGATGGCGACACGCTTTTCCAGGAGACGCTGCACCGGCTGTCTGATCCCTCGCTGTTCGCAGCGCCCGTCGTCATCTGCAACGAAGAGCATCGCTTCATCGTCGGCGAACAGCTTCGCCAGACCGGCATCGAGGTCGAGACGATCCTGCTCGAACCGGTCGGCCGCAACACGGCGCCGGCGGCCGCGGCCGCCGCGATCCATTTGTCGGAACGCCATGGCGATCCGCTGATGCTGGTGGCGGCAGCCGATGGTTTTATCGCCCGCCCAGAGCGATTGCTGGAAGCGATCCGTATCGCCAAGCCCGCCGCCGAACAGGGCGCCCTCGTCACCTTCGGCATTCGCCCGACGCGCCCGGATACCGCCTATGGCTATATCCGCCTCGGGGCGAAGCTGCCCGCAACGCCCGGCGTGCATCGCGTCGAACGCTTCGTCGAGAAACCGTCGGCCGAGGTCGCGGCCCAGTATCTGCAGTCCGGCGACTATCTCTGGAACAGCGGCATCTTCCTGATGCGCGCCGGCACGTTTCTTGCCGAGCTGGAAAAATTCGAACCGGCGATCGCCAGCGGCGCGCGCGCAGCGGTGCGCGACCGCCGCGCCGATCTCGATTTCTGGCGCCTCGCCGATCCGCCGTTCTCGTCGATCCCGAACAAATCGATCGACTATGCGGTCATGGAACACACCGATCGTGCTGCAGTCGTTCCGACTGAAGCCGATCTCGGCTGGAGCGATGTCGGGTCCTGGGCCAGTCTCTGGGACGTCGCCGCACATGACGATTCCGGCAATGCGATTTCGGGCGACGTCACGGCGATCGACGTCTCAGGCAGTTACATTCGCGGCGAGCGGCGCCTGATCGCAGCGCTCGGCATTCGCGACCTGGTGATCGTCGACACCGAAGATGCATTGCTGGTGATGCCGCGCGATCGCACCCAGGAGCTGCGCGC
>JBBDWW010000007.1:0-9865 GCA_040902645.1 Dongiaceae bacterium
CGGCGATCGTCTCCAGCGGCCGGTCCTGCAAACTGAGCACCGAGGCAAGCTGGCTGTGGGTCGCGAGTTCCTGCGGTGCGGCCGCCACCGCGCGGCGCGCCATCGTTTCGGCTTCTGCTATTCGCTCCTGACGCAGATAGGCGGTGCTGAGATTGCACAGCGCGATGATGTCGTCCGCCTTCAGCACCACCGCGCGCTCATAGGCGTCGATTGCCTTGGGCGCATCGCCGCCGCCGAGCCAGATATTGCCGAGCGCACTGTGCGCGGGGCCCAAACGCGGATTTTCCGCGACCGCGCGCAGCAAAGCTGCGATCGCCTCATCGATGCGGCCGCGCCGCTCCAGCGCCAACCCGATATTCGCCCATGCGGCGGCGCGGCCCGGTTGCAGGGTCGTCACATGCCGATAGGCAACGATCGCTTCGTCGAACTTTGCAGTGGCCATCAGCGCATGGCCGAGGCGAAAGAACGCTTCGGGATTGTCCGGCGCGAGGCCAGTCGAGCGGCGATAGGCATCGAGCGCTTCATCGGCCGAACCGCTGCCGCGCAGCGCATCCGCAAAGGCAAGCCACGCCGCCGCGTTGTCGGGCTGTCCTTCGACCGCGACGCGGGCGCTGGCCAGCGCATCCGACGGCAGTTGAATGGTCGCGTCAGCCATCGACGGAGTCCGCGGCGATCTCGATCGGAGCCGGTTTTTGACCCGACGCGAATTGCCGCCACATCGCCTCGTAGGCGCGTTCGAGATCGCGGGCGAAGAGCGCCGTATCGAACAACGGCATGGTGCGGCGATTATGCTGAAGACGCCCGCGCAGAACTGAAAGCTGATGCCGGTTGCGCGCCAAGGCGAGCGCACGGCGCTCATAGGCCGCAATCGTCGACACCGCGAGTTCAGGCAGACCCACGGCGGTCAGCAGGCTCGCGGAGACGCGGCGTGCGAAGCTGCGCCCGGTTAGCGTCAGTACCGGCAGACCGGCCCAGAGCGCATCGCAGGTCGTCGTATGCCCATTATAGGCGGCGGTATCGAGCGCCAGATCGGCGAATGCGAGGCGGCGGAGATGCCATTCCTTCGGTAACCGCGGCGCGAAGATGAGCCGCGCGGGATCGACCTCGCGGCTGGCGGCCTCGGCGCGCAGGCGTTCTTCGACCGTGGCGCCGAATTGCGGCAGCCACAAGACCGAACGGTCGACGCCGCGCATGATTCGCGTCCAGCAATCGAAGATCGCGGGATCGATCTTGTAGCTGCTGTTGAACGAGGCAAACACGAACGCATCCTCGGGCAGGCCGGCATTGGCGCGCGACATGCGCCCCGTGGCGACCGGCTGGCCATCGTCGGTCACCATGTAGCTGTTCGGCAGCAGACACAGTTTTTCGACGAAGGCATCGGTCTGATCGGCGGGTGCGACGATGCGATCCGCGATCAGATAGTCGTTCCAGTCGGCGCCGACGGTGCCGGGATAACCGAGCCACGTCGCCTGAACGGGTGCGGGCCGCCGCGCCGGAATTCCCATGCGCGCGGCGCCGGTCTGGCCGTTGAGATCGACCAGAATATCGATGCCGTCATCGGCGATGCGCTGTGCCGCATCGACATCGTTCATGGCGCTCATGTCGACGAAGCGATCGGCGCTGCCAGCAATGGCGCTGCGATAGTCGCTGCCGTCCTTCGGGCCGAACGAATAGACAGAGATTTCAAACCGCGCGCGATCATGCGCTGCGAACAAACCGCGCGTCAGATGCGAGACCGGGTGATCGCCGATATCGCCGGAGAGATAGCCGATGCGCAGGCGCTTCTTGTCGTCGTTCGAAACAATGGCCGGGCGCGATGCCGGGCGCACGCGCTCGGCAACGCGCCGCGCCTGCGCGCTAGCCAGATCGCGCAGGATGTCGGGGTCGTCATAGAAGATCAGCGCGCCATGCGCTGACATGGCGGGCTCGGCCCCGTCGGCAAGCGCACGACGCAGCGCCGCATCGGCCGGCTTCAGATATTGCGCGACCGTCGGCCAGTCGCAATCCATGCGGGCGCGATAGAGCAGATCGGCGATGACCGCGGGCGATTCCGGATCGAGTTCGATCGCTTTTGCGAACGAAGCGCGCGCCTCGTCGTTTCGCCCGGCTTTCTGCAGCAGCGTCCCGAGATAACGATGCGCTTCGGCGAAATCGGGCTTGAGTGCGATGGCCGTGCGATAGGCTTCGATTGCTTCGTCCGTGCGACCGAGATCGAAACAGACCGCGCCGAGATTGAACCAGCCGACCGGCATCTCGGGATGCGCCTCGAGCACCCGGCGATACAGTGCGAGCGCACGGTCGGGATACCCTTCCTGGCGATAAAGCGCGCCGAGCGAAATCGCGGCATCCGGCAAAGCGGGATCGATGTCGATCGCACGACGATAAGCGGCGCCCGCCTCGTCGGTCCGGCCAAGCGCCCGCAGGCAATCGCCGAGCATGCGTTCATAACGGACCTCATTCGTATCGGCGCCGGCGGCGAGCGAGGCGACGGCGACCGCCTCTTCGAGCCGCGACTGCGCGCGCAGCATGCGGGCCAGATCGTAATGCAGCGGCGGCGCGGTCGGATCGAGTTCGAGCGCGCGACGAACCGCAAATTCCGCCGCTTCGAACTGACGCAGGGCGGCCCGTGCCGAGGCGAGATTGTGCCAGCTTTCGAGATCGTCGGGATGGGCCGCGACCGCGCGATCGAGAATGGCGGCCGCCTCCTCGCGGCGGTTCATCTGGAACAAAACCGCCGCCATGCCGCGCAGCGCGCGCAGGTTCCGGGGCGCGCGTGCGAGGCAACGCCGGAACAAGGGCTCGGCGGCTTCGAAGTCGCCGGCCTCGTAATGGCGAAACGCGGTGACCAGCAGGGTCTCGGTTTCGCTCGGAATCGTAAGGCTGGTCACGGTCGGTCGCCTTCTGCCCACGCCCCGATGGTCGATATGGCAGAGGCGGAGGCCAGTGTATATGTTGCGCCCGCTATGGCCATCTGGGGCAAGATTCTGGGCGGGGCTGCGGGTTTCGCGGTCGGCGGCCCACTCGGCGCGCTGCTCGGTGCGGCGGCGGGGCATGCCGTCGACGCAATCCGCGACGGCGGCGCGTCCGACATAGCGGTCGACGTCGACGACAGGGCCCCCACGCGCCAGATTGCGTTCACCATCGCGGTCATCGTGCTGGGCGCCAAGATGGCAAAAGCCGATGGCGTCGTCACCCGTGAGGAGATCGTCGCCTTCCGGCAGGTTTTCCAGGTTCCGCCCGAAGAGATCGGTCATGTCGGCCGGCTGTTCGACCGGGCCCGCGAGGATCCGGATGGGTTCGAGCCCTATGCCCGCCAGATCGCCCGGCTGTTTCCGGCCGGATCACGGGTTCTTGAAGAGCTGATCGACGGGCTTTTCCATATCGCCAAGGCGGACGGCACGGTCAGCCCCGACGAGCTCGATTTCTTGCGTGCCGTCGCGGGTATTTTCGGATTCCCGGAAGCCGAGTTCCAGCGCATCCGCGAAGGCCATCTCGGCCCCGATATGGCCGACCCCTATGCCGTACTCGGCGTCACGCGCGCATCGAGCGACAAGGAAATCAAGATCGCCTGGCGCAAGCTCATTCGCGAGACCCATCCCGACCGGCTGATCGCTGAGGGATTGCCGCAGGAATTCATCGATCTGGCGACGCGGAAAGTGGCGGTCGTCAATGCCGCCTACGATCAGATCTCGAAGGAGCGCAACATTGTCTGAGCGCGACGTCGACTTCACGGCGATCGCGCGGCGGGGATGAGCGAGCCGGCGGCGGTACAGGACAATATCAGTCTCGGCGCGCTGGCGGCGGTGATCGCGGTCACCGCGCTCTGGGGTTTCAATTTCGCGGTCGTCAAGATCGGCCTCACGGCCTTACCGCCGCTCACCTTCGTGTTCATGCGGTTCACGCTGATCGCGATCATGCTGGCACCGTTCCTGCGCTGGCCGGACAAGCGCACCTGGAAGCATCTGCTGCCGCTCTCGGTCACCTTGGGCGTCATGCATTTCAGCATCATGTTCGCGGCGATGCGGCATATCGACGTCGCGACCGCGGCGATCGCCGTGCAGCTTCAGGTACCGTTCGCGGCGCTGCTGGCGGCGGTCTTCTTCCGGGACATGTTCGGCTGGCGGCGCACGCTCGGCACCTTCGTCGCCTTTGCCGGGATCGTCATCATCGCCGGAGAGCCGCGCTTCGAAGGTGGATTAGGCCCGCTTTTATTGGTGATTCTCGCTGCCTGCATCTGGGCCTTCAGCAACATCCAGGTGAAATGGCTGGGCGACGGGATCAGCGTCTGGCGCCTCAACGGATGGATCGCCATGCTGGCGACACCGCAATTGCTGGCGCTCACCTGGTTCGTCGAAGGCAATCCGTTTCCGGTATTGCTCGAAGCCGGCTGGGCCGGATGGGGTGCCGTACTCTATCAGTCGATCGGGGTAACGGTGATCGGTTATGGCATCTGGTACACGCTGATGCGACGGCACTCGGTCAACCAGATCATGCCGTTGACCTTACTGGTGCCGGTCTTCGGCGTGCTCTCGGGCGTGCTCATTCTCGGCGAGGTGCTGACCTTGCCGACCTTGATCGGCGGGGCCGCGACAGTCGCGGGCGTTGCGATTATCGTGATCCGGCGGCCACAACTAGTGAGCCCGCGCGCGGGCAGAGTTTGATACAGCTAGTCTGAGCAAGCGAGACTGAGAGGGAGGCATCGATGTCGTCGCGCGTGAACCGGCGCCCCTCGCCCAATCACGATGCACGGCCGATGCCGGTCGACATCCTGCTGCTGCATTACACCGGCATGACGGAAGCGAAAGCCGCGCTCGACCGGCTCTGCAATCCCGTCGCACGGGTCTCCGCCCATTATTTGATCGAGGAAGACGGCACGCTCTGGCAGCTCGTCGACGAAGCGCGTCGCGCCTGGCATGCGGGCATCAGCCATTGGGCCGGTGCGACCGACATCAACGCGCGCTCGATCGGCATCGAATTGCAGAATCCGGGGCATGAGTTCGGCTATCGGGCGTTTCCGGAGCCGCAGATGCAGACGCTGATCGAACTGGCGCAGGGCATCCTCGCGCGGCATCCGGTCCCCGCCTGGCGGGTGATCGGCCATTCCGACGTCGCGCCGACGCGAAAAGAGGATCCGGGCGAGTTGTTCGACTGGCAGCGGCTCGCCAAAGGCGGGATCGGGCTGTGGCCGGCGATCGACCGGGATCCGTTGCCGGATGCCGATTGGCGGGCGCTGCTCGCCGCCTATGGCTATGACATCGCCGATCCGGGCGCAGCGCTCATCGCCTTCCAGCGCCATTTCCACCCCGCCGCGCTCGGCGCGCCGGCCGGCTCCGAGACGCGGCGAATCCTGGCCGCACTCCTAAAGGCTGCCGGCCGCTCCGCTTGACCCCACCCCCTCGCTTCGCCTACCTCCCGGGCTCGGGACCAGACGGCCGGATGGCCGCTGGCCGTGCCTTCGGGCGCGGCTGGAGGAAAGTCCGGGCTCCATGGTGACACGGTGCCGGGTAACACCCGGCGGGGGCGACCCCAGGGACAGTGCCACAGAAAGCAAACCGCCGGTTCGCCCTTCGGGGCGGTCGGTAAGGGTGAAAGGGTGCGGTAAGAGCGCACCGCGCGGCCGGTAACGGGCGCGGCACGGCAAACCCCACCGGGAGCAAGACCATGTAGGGGCGGCAGGCGGTTGATTTTCTTCGGAAAATCGCCGTCGGGCGGGTCATCGCGCCGCCGCCCGGGTAGGTCGCACGAGGCGTCCGGCAACGGACGTCCCAGATGAATGGCCATCGCCGGTCTTCGGGCCGGTACAGAACCCGGCTTACAGGCCGTCTGGTCCCGATTTTTGCCCTCCTCGCGCCCGAACTTTGTCCCATCCGTTGGGGTCGGCAACGCGTGCTATCCAGCATGTGGGATCGCACCGAGTCACGAACGAGAACAAAGTAAGAACAAGTAATAAAACCAACCGGATTGGTTTTGTTCTTGAGGAGTGCCCTAAAGGGGGTCCGAAACGGGTAAATCCTATGAAATTCCACTAGTTTTCACCGCTATCCCATTGACCCCCATATAGGCCCATGATATCCCATAACGGCCGGTGTGATGGTCGCCGGCGACGCCCGACAACGCCGACGACCGCAGCCTGCGGACCCGAGGGCTGCCGCGGCGAGGCCAGGGGGGAGCGCGGCGGTGGCGCTGTTCATCGACACCTTCGTGAACAAGGTCGACAGCAAGGGCCGGGTTTCCGTACCGGCGCCCTACCGTGCTGCCGTGGCCGGGGTCACCCTGAATGGTCAGGCCTTTCACGGCATCGTTGCCTTTCCCTCGTTCAAATTCGCAGCCGTGCAATGCGCCGGCATCGACTGGATCGCCGAGCTTGGCAATCGCGTCGCCCAGGTCGATCTCTTTTCCGACGAACATGACGATCTGACGGCAACGCTCTTCGCCGACGCAAAGCAGCTTCCCTTCGACGGCGAGGGCCGCATCCTGCTGCCCGAAGCGCTGGCAGCCCATGCCGGCATCACCGAGGCCGCCGCCTTCGTCGGTCGCGGTGCGAGTTTCGAGATCTGGCAGCCGAAGGCACTGGATCGGTACAAGGCCGAGGCGCGCGAGCGCGCGCTGGCCGAGCGCCGCACGCTGGCGCAGCGTTTCGGTGACAAATCGTGAGCGCGCCGGAAACCCGTCCCGCGGGCGGCCATGCGCCGGTTCTGCTGCGCGAAGTGCTGCAGGTCCTCAATCCGCGCGACGGCGGCATCTATGTCGACGGCACGTTCGGCGTCGGCGGGTATAGCCGCGCGATCCTCGAGGCCGCCGACTGCACCGTCTGGGCGATCGACCGCGATCCCGATGCGATCGCACGGGCGCGCGCCATGCCGGATTACGGCAGCCGGCTGCACGCGATCGAGGGCCGCTTCGGCGATATGGAGACGCTGCTCGCGGCGCACGGCATCGACCAGGCCGACGGCGTCGCGCTCGATCTCGGCGTGTCGTCGCCCCAGTTCGATGAGGCCGAGCGTGGCTTTTCGTTCCGCCAGGACGGTCCGCTCGACATGCGCATGGGCAAAAAGGGCCGCAGCGCCGCCGACATCGTGAACGACGAGGACGAAACCGTACTCGCCACGATCTTCCGCGACTATGGCGAGGAGCGACGCGCCCGCTCGATCGCGCGCGCGATCGCCGCCGCCCGTGAGGACGCACCGATCCGGCGCACCGCAGCACTGGCCGACATCGTGCGCAGCGCATTTTCGGCGCGCGAACGCGGCACCGCCCGGATCGATCCGGCGACGCGCAGCTTCCAGGCCCTGCGCATCGCGGTGAACGACGAACTCGGCGAGCTCGATCGCGCACTCGTTGCGGCCGAACGGCTGCTGAACGAGGGCGGACGGCTCGCCGTGGTTTCCTTTCATTCGCTCGAGGATCGCCGCGTGAAGCGGTTCCTCGCCGAGCGCAGCGGCCGCAATCAGGGCGGTTCGCGTCATCTGCCGGTCGCGAAGGCCGGTCCGGCGCCGACCTTCCGGCGCATCGCCGACGACGAGGCGACCGCAAGCGATGCCGAGCTTAGGGCCAATCCGCGTTCGCGGTCGGCACGGCTGCGCGCGGCCGAACGAACCGCGGCGCCGGCCTGGGACCAAGGGAGCCGCGCATGAGAGGGCTCAGTCTGCTGCTCTGGACGCTGGTCATCGCGACCGCCGGCTACGGCATGTTCCAGATCAAGTTCGAGGTCCAGGCACTGGAGAAAGAGTTGACGCAACTCAACCGCGACATCCGCGACCATGAAGAGACGATCCGCGTGCTGCGCGCCGAGTGGAGCTACCTGAACGAGCCGGAGCGGCTCGGCACGCTCGCCGCGCGCTATCTCGAGCTTGCGCCGGTCGCCGCCGGGCAGCTGGTCCAGTTCGATGCGCTGCCGGCGAAGCCCGCCATCAGCAGCCTCGATGAAACTGCCTTGCCGGTGCCACAACCGCGCCCCGCTGAGGCCATTCCGGCGGTCTACGAGGACGCACAATGAGCGAAGCCCGGGGATACAGAGAGGAAGCCGAACGGACGCGTCCGATGCTGGATGCGACGTTCGAGCCGACGACGCGCCGCCACATCGACGGCCATCGCAAGCGCACGCTTGAGGTCGGGCATGCCCGCATCGTGATGGGCGGCGCTCTGTTCCTTGCGGTGTTCATCGCGATCGCGATCCGCCTGGTCGAAGTCGGCGGCCTCGGCCAGAATCAGGAACCGTCGATGGCCGCGACGCCGGAAGCGCCGGCCGTCGTGCAGCGCGCCGACATTCTCGACCGCAACGGCGTGGTGCTGGCGACCAACGTGCGCACCGCCTCGCTCTATGCCGATCCGCGCCAGGTGCCCAACGCAGCGGCGGCGGCCAGCCAACTGGTCGGGCTCCTGCCCGAGCTCAGCGAAACACAGATTGCGACGCGGCTCGCCGTCGACAGCAGCTTCGTGTGGCTCAAGCGCAACCTGACGCCGCAGCAGCAATACGAGGTGAACCGCCTCGGCATTCCCGGTCTCTATTTCCAGTACGAAGAGAAGCGCGTCTATCCGCAGGGTTCGCTGGTAGCCCATGTCGTCGGCTTCACCGATATCGACGGGCGCGGGCTCGCCGGCATCGAGCGGTCGTTCGACGATGTGCTGGGCGCGGGCAGGCATCCAGTCACTTTGTCGCTCGATTTGCGCATCCAGCATATCGTGCGCCAGGAACTCACGAACGCGATCGAATCGTTCGACGCGATCGGCGGCACCGGCATCGTGCTCGACGTAAAAACCGGCGAAGTCGTTTCCATGGTTTCGCTGCCGGATTTCGATTCGAACCATCCGGCGACCGCGAGCGATGACCAGCGCTTCAATCGCGCGACGCTCGGCATCTACGAGATGGGTTCGACCTTCAAGATCTTTACCGCCGCGATGGCGCTCGATAGCGGGCTGGTCACGCTGGCCACCTCGTTCGACGCGACGCAGCCGATCCGGATCGGCGGTTTCACGATCTCCGACTACAAGCCGAAGAACATGGTTCTGACGGTGCCGGAGATCATTGTCTTTTCCTCGAATATCGGCGCCGCGAAGATGGCGATGGCAGTCGGCCCGGAACGCCAGCAGGCGTTTTTCGAGCGGATCGGCATGTTCCAGCGCACCAGCATCGAGCTGCCGGAATCCGGCCTGCCGATGTATCCCTCGGACTGGAAGCCGATCAACACCATGACGGTGGCTTACGGCCATGGCCTCGCGGTGAGCCCGCTGCATCTCGTGACCGCGATGGCGGCGATGATCAATGGCGGCGCGATGCGCCCGGCGACGCTGATCGCGCGCGCCGAAGACGAAGTGTTCGAAGGCAATCCGGTCATTGCGGGTGCGACGTCGGATTCGATCCGCCAGCTTTTGCGTCTCGTGGTCGAGACCGGCACCGGCCGCAATGCCGACGTGCCCGGCTATCTCGTCGGCGGCAAGACCGGCACGGCGGACAAATTGGCGGGTCGCGGCTACAGCGAAAACTCGCGCATCGCGTCGTTCATCGGTGCGTTCCCGATGAACGATCCGCGTTACGTCGTGTTCGTGATGGTCGACGAACCCAAGCCCAACGAATTCTCTCATGGCTATGCGACCGGCGGCTGGGTGGCGGCGCCTGCGATGGGACGCATTGTCCAGCGCATGGCGCCGCTGCTCGGCATCGAACCGGTCATCGAACCGGCCGAGGACGATGGCGACGCGTTGCTCGTGCAGGCCAGTACAACGGAGTGAGAAGCGTGCGATTTGCGGCGCTTCTCGATGACGGCAGGAAGTTGCAGGGATCGGCGATGGCAGAGTTGGAAATCCGGGGACTGACGGCGGACTCGCGTGCCGTGGAACCGGGCTTCCTGTTCGCGGCGCTGCCCGG
>JBBDWW010000008.1:0-8873 GCA_040902645.1 Dongiaceae bacterium
ACGACCGAACCTTTCTCGCTGCGCGTCAGCACGGCGAGCGGTGTTTTCTGCCGGGTGATTGTGGCCGCATTGTCGAAGTCGGGCGTCTGCCACAGTGCGCAGATCTCGGCTTCGTTGGCGAACAGAATATCGACATGGTTCTCGACGAGCTGGCGGAACTCGTCGCGATGGCGTTCGACACAGAACGGATCGGAAAGCGTCAGTGCCACCTTGCGGCCTGCCGCATGGGCGAGGTCGGCCGCCTTGAGGAACGCGACCTTGGCTTTCGGCGGATCCCAGAGATAACCCTCGAGATAGAGAATCTTCGAGCGCTTCACCTGCGCTTCGTCGATGTCTTCGGGGCCGAGTTCGATCGACGCGCCGAGATAGGTCTGCATCGTGCGCTGCGCATCGGGCGTGACGAACACGAGACAGCGCGCGGTCGGCGCGCTATCCTTGGCCGAGTCGGTTTCGTACTCGACGCCGTTCGCGCGAATGTCGTGGCGGAAGACGCCGCCGAACTGATCGTTCGCGACACGACCGATGAAGGCGCTGCGCCCGCCCATCAGCGCGAAGCCGGCCGCGGTGTTCGCCGCCGACCCGCCGGAAGATTCGATGCCCGATCCGCTTGCCTGATAGAGCTGGTCGGCACGTGCCGCATCGACAAGCGTCATCGTGCCCTTGGCGAGTCCATGCTGAATGAGGAACTCGTCGTCGGCATGAACCAGGGTGTCGACGATCGCGTTGCCGATCGCGAGCAGGTCGAGGTCGGTGGCAGCCATGATTGCGGGATCGATCCGATTGTGGTCGGCAAGGCGCTGGCCCCGAAATTGAGGTCAGGGGCCGGCGCGCGGCGGGAGTATAGCCACAAGCGGGGCCGGAACAAGGGATGGCGGGCTCGAATCCGGGCGGAATCCGGAGCGATCCGGGCCCGATCCGGCGCCGGCTGCCCGCGACAAACGCCTGAAAATACGGCCCGATCCGGCGCTTTTCCCGCCCCGTTGCTTGCCTGGCCGGGCGCCCGGCTCTTAGAGTGCCGCGCGCAACCCGCATCGAGCCCGCATCGAGGACGACAATGATCGCTGCATTGGCGAAAAGCCTCGGTCAGCTTTCCGATCCCCCGGTCCTGCGCGTCCTGTGGAAATCGGTCGCCCTGGCGCTGCTGGTCATGGTCCTGCTGGTGGTGTTCCTCTGGATCCTGCTCGGCTGGCTGCAGATCTTCGACTGGGGCTGGCTCGATACCGCCGTTGATTTCGTCGCCGGCATCGGCGCCGTGATCGCGGCCTGGCTGCTGTTTCCGGTTGCCGTCACCGCAATCGTCGGCTTCTTCCTCGAGGATGTCGCCAACGCGGTCGACCGCCGCCATTACCCGCATCTGCCGCCGGCGCGCCAGCAATCGGTCGGCGAGGCAATCCGTTCGACCCTCGCTTTCGCCGCCGTGGCGCTTGGGCTCAACCTTCTGCTGCTGCCGATCTATGCGCTGCTGTTCTTCTTTCCGCCGGCCTATCTGCTGCTGTTCTATTCGGTGAACGGCTATCTGATCGGCCGCGAATATTTCGAGATCGTCGCCTTTCGCCGTATGCATCCCGCCCAGGCGAAGGCCCTGCGGAAACGGCATCTCGGCCGGATCTTTGCCGCCGGCGCGCTGATCGCCTTCTTGCTCACGATCCCGCTCCTCAACCTTCTGGTTCCGGTGGTTGCGACGATGTTCATGGTGCATCTTTTCAACAGCCTGCCGCAAACCCCTGAACAGGCTTGAATCTTTCCCCCATGAAGGCGAGAATGAGGACCAATTCAGCGACACGCCAAACTCGGCGCCCGCCTTTTGGGGCGGGCCGGAAAGAGGGGAATCCATGGCCCTGTTCGGTCGGCGGCAGCCCAACGACATTCCTGCGAAGCCCGGCGGCGAGAGTGAGCCGCTGCGCGAAAGCGCCCAGCCCCGCGCTTATCCGAGGCCCGATATGGTGAACGCGCCACAGCGCCCGTCGGCGCCGCTTTCGGCAACGCCGGTTGCGACCGCGCATATGGCTGCCCATCCGAGCGCACCGCCCTCGCATCCGAGTGCACCCGCCTTGCATCCGACCGCGCATATCGCCGATCCGGCACGCCGCGGCGAAAGCATCGCGGCACCGACACCGGCGCGTCGCAACGAAGAACCGCGACGCGAAGAACGTCCCTCCAGCGAACTCGACGGCAAGAAACTCATCGTCGGCAAACAGATCGTGCTCTCGGGCGAGATCAAGGCCTGCGAAAAGCTGGTCGTCGAAGGCAAAGTCGAAGCCTCGCTGACCGACAGCCATTCGATTGAGATCCTGAAGGACGGTCTGTTCAAGGGTGCGGCGACGATTGATGTCGCCGATATCAGCGGTCGTTTCGAGGGCGATCTCATCGTGCGCCAACGGCTGATGGTGCGCGCGACCGGCCATATCGTCGGCTCGGTGCGTTACGGCCAAATGGAAATCGAATGCGGCGGCGTGATCGCCGGCGACCTGCAACCGCTCGCCGAGGGCGACAGCTTGCGTCCCCTCACCAATCCCATGCCGGGCTATGGCGCCGGCAGCGGAGGCGCCGATGACGGCGCCCCGGACCGCTGACGCACCGTCACAAGATTCACTGACGCAAGCCGGCAGGACGCCGAACTCGCGCGCGACGGCGCGTGGGAGCGCCGTTCTGTGTGCGATGCTCGTTCTGCTCGGCGCCTGCGCGGCGCAGCAGGCCTCGCCCGACGCGGCATCGCTGGTGCCGGTGGTCGATACGCCGATCGCCATCGCACCGGTCGAACCGCCGCCGCTGCCCGAAGCGATCATCGGCCTCGACAGCGACCGGCTGGCGGCCCAGCTCGGCATGCCGGTCTTTCTGATGCGCGCCAAGGCATCGGAGATCTGGCAATACCGCGCCGAAAACTGCGTGCTCGATCTCTATCTTTACGAGGAATCAGGCGCGCTGCGCGTGCTCTATCTCGAGGCACGCGATTCGTTCGGTGAATCGCAGGCGCCGGGCGCCTGCATCGCCGCCGTTCATGCCGCGCGCCGGCCCTGGCCGGCGACGGCAGGCACCTGAGTCGTTAATCGCGGTTTCGGGTCAGCGCGGCTTGCGCGATTGCGCGGCCGGCCTTTGCTTCGCGCTCGATTTCAGATTCTGTTTCGGCGCGGATGTTGCGACGCGCTTCACCGCCGCCCGCGGATCGGATGGATCCTGCTTGGTCTTGTCCTTGAAGGCGCAGAGATCGATCACCGGACAGATCGGACAGTCCGGCCTTCGCGCCTTGCAGATATAACGCCCGTGCAGGATCAGCCAGTGATGCGCATGCAGTTTGTATTTGTCGGGTACGGCTTTCTCGAGTGCGAGCTCGACATGCAGCGGCGTTTTTCCCGGTGCGAGACCCGTGCGATTGCCGACGCGAAAGATATGCGTATCGACCGCCATGGTCGGATGCGCGAAGGCGATATTGAGTACGACGTTCGCGGTCTTGCGGCCGACACCCGGCAGTTTTTCGAGCGCCTCCCGATCGGCCGGAACGATGCTCTTATGCTCGTCGATCAGCATGCGGCTCATCGCGATCACATTCTTTGCTTTCGCGTTGAACAGGCCGATCGTCCGGATGTAGCGCTTCAGCCCGTCCTCACCAAGCGCCAGCATCTTCTCGGGTGAATCGACGAGCTTGAACAGCGGCTCGGTTGCCTTGTTGACGCCGGCATCGGTCGCCTGCGCGGAGAGGATGACCGCGACCAGCAATGTGTAGGGATTGATGTAATCGAGCTCGCCGCGCGGATCGGGATTACGCGCCTCGAGCCGGCGAAAGAACTCCTCGACCAAAGCGGGTTTCATGCGCGCGTTTCCTCTGCAACCCCGTCATGCCGAGGGATTCGCGCCGCCGCGCTGCGGCGCTTTCCTTCCCCCGGCAGGCAGCCCATATTGGCGAAGAATGACGCAACCGAACAGCAGCGAGAACGACGACCGCGCACCGGCGAAAAGCGCACCGTCTACGTCCGACGCGGCGCCGAATACCGCCGCCACGCCAGCTGTTGGCGGGTCCGCCGCACTGCCGGTGGACGAAGCGATCGTTGCGGATGCGGACACGGACGCAGCCGGCGATGCGCCCCCGGCGCCCGGCTCTGCCGATGCCCCCGCTTTGTTCGATGCGGTGCTGACGCCGCATCGCAGCCTGTCGCCGACCGGCTTTACCATCATGATGGGCGCGATCGCCGCGGTCGGTTTCGTCGGCGGCATGGCGTTCCTGCTCGCCGGCGCCTGGCCGGTGACCGGTTTCGGCGTGATCGAGATCGGGCTTTTCTATCTGCTGTTCCGTCTCAATTATCGCAGCGCGCGCATTCGCGAGCGCATCAGGCTGACCGCCACATCGCTCGAGATCGAACGGCGCGCGCAGGACGGCACGATCCGGCGCTGGTCGTTCCAGCCTTACTGGCTCAAGGTTCATATCGCCGATCCGCCGGATACCGACAGTCGGCTCACGCTGACCTCGCACGGCAAGTCGCTGTCGATCGGCGCGTTCCTCTCGCCCGATGAGCGGCTCGAATTCGCGAATGCGTTGCGCGCCGAGTTGGCGCGGCTCCGGGAGATGGGACCGGCGTAACGTCGCGTCAGAGATTCAGCTGGATATAACTTTGCTGGATATCATCACAAGTGCATAGTCCGGATAACGATGGATGGGTGATCAATCACCAGGAGTCGTGGTTTCTGTGAAGCTTGCTCATCGCTTCCAGTCGTTACCAGGCATGATTCGGCGCATGAACTCATCGAACAACGGCACGGTGAAAGCTGTGTCCCCGTGGCTCGGACTCCAGATCATGCCCTTTGCGATTAATTGACTTCGCGTCGGGCCGAGTGACGTGACTTCTCTACCTAACTTATCTGCAATGTCACCTGAGCGATGCGGACCTGGCCCAAGTTCTGCCATGGCACGAAGGTATTTCTTTTGAACGGGCGTCAAGCGATCGAAACGCACTCGGAAAAAGCTTTCGTCCAAAGCTGCAATGGCGGATTTAGAGGCAATCTCTACATCACCTAAAGAGATTGGGGAGGCATTCGCGGCGTCCCATGCGTGTTTTCCCCATTCTTGCAGGAAGTACGGATAACCGTGCGTCTCCTGAAAAATCTGTTGTAAGGCATCGTCGGTTACTTGCACACCCTGATCGTTCGCAGGTTTGACAATGGCGATGCGCGCTGCTTCCTGAGAGAGAGGTCCAACTAGAGGAAAATCAAACAGGCGTTCAGCGTACGACTTGGCCCGTCCCATACGGCCCGGCAATTGCGGTAGGCCGGCACCCACAAGCACGACCGGCAAGCTACGTTGTGATGTCCGGTGTAGAGCGGCAATAAGTGCCGCGAGCTCTTCCTCTTCGACGTATTGGAGCTCATCAACGAACATTGCGAGAGCGGTGCCTGCTTCTTTCGCCGCGATGCCAGCCACCTCCAGCAATGCCTGCAAGTCGTGCTCTAGATCGCCATTGTCAGCCAGTCCGGGCTCCGGATCAAAATCCAGGCCGACTTCGATGTCCTGGTACTTCACCTTCAGCGCCTTTGCGAATCCAGCCAAGCCGCGCAGTGCGCGTTGAGCGAGCGCTCTTGCTTTAGCAATCTGCGACAATCGCAGCAGAGCTTGTCGCAATTGGGGGGCTAGGAGGGCGGGCAAAGAGCGGCTCTCGGGCGCCTCCACCCTTATCGTGTGAATGCCGGAGGCCTCGGCATCATCCCGCATTCGGTCGAGCAAGACGGTTTTGCCGACCCCTCTCAGTCCAATCATAAGAATGCTCTTTGCTGGGCGACCAGCACGCACTCTTTCCAAGGTAATGCGAATGGCTTCGCGTAACTCATCGCGGCCCGCCAACTCCGGCGGCGGCGCGCCAGCTCCAGGCGCATACGGGTTCTTAATTGGATCCATGCTCTAAATTATATCAAGTTTTATGATATTACAATAAAATCATAAACTATGAAAACTTTGTAATAACCGAATAAATTAAGTTAACATATTGATTAAATTAACAATTTTTCGTCGGGATCTCCCTGTAAAAGCGCTTTCCCTTCCGTGGACGTCCGAACCGAACCCAAACTACGCAGCGCCGCTAAAGCCCGAGCACGTCCTTCATCGCATAGAGCCCGGCCGGCTTCTCCTTCGCCCACAGAGCGGCACGCACGGCACCGCGCGCGAAGATCGCACGGTCGGTCGCGACATGGCCGAGCTCGATCCGCTCGCCGTCGGCCGCCAGGATCACGCGATGCTCGCCGACCACATCGCCGCCACGCAAGGCCGCAAAGCCGATCGTGCCGGTCTCGCGCGCACCGGTAACGCCGTCGCGCGTCTTGACCGCGACCTCGTCGAGCGGCACGCCGCGACCCTTGGCGGCGGCGCGTCCGAGCGCCAGCGCGGTGCCCGAGGGCGCATCCACCTTCATCCGGTGATGCATCTCGACGATCTCGATATCCCAGCCGGCATCGAGCGAATGCGCCGCACGCTCGACGAGCGCCAGCAGCAGATTGAGCCCGAGCGACATGTTCGGCGCGAATACGATCGCCGTCTCGGCGGCCGCGCGCTTCAGCGCCGCGATATCGTCATTGCCCATGCCGGTGGTGCCGACGACGTGGATCTTTTTATGTTTTGCCGCGAGCTTGGCATGCGCGAGGCTCGCCTTCGGGGTCGTGAAATCGAGCACGGCATCGACCGCGGCGAAGAGCGCATCCGCATCCTCGCCGGCACGAATGCCGAGCGGCGGCAACCCGGCCAGGGTACCGAGGTCGGCGCCGACCTGGTCAGAACCCGGCCGCTCGGTGCCGCCGGCCACGCGCGCGCCGTCGGTTTCGCCGACGATGCGAATCAGCATCCGGCCCATGCGGCCGGCGCAGCCGACGATGCCGATCGTCATGTCGCTCATCGGGACACGGCGGCCGCATCCGCAAAATCGCTGTATCGGTAGAGCGCACGCAGCTCGATACCCTCGCGGGCGAAATTCTCGGTCGCCCCCTGCTCGCGATCGACGATGGTCAGAACATGCGAGACGATGCAGCCGCGCGCGCGGCAGGCCGCCGCCGCCTTGAGGCTCGACCCGCCTGTCGTCGTCACGTCCTCGAGGAGCACGACGTGCGATTTGTCTTCGAGCAGCCCCTCGATCAGATCCATCGTGCCGTGATCCTTCGCTTCCTTGCGCACGAAGAAAGCCGAGACCGGCCGGCCGCGTTCGAACGAGCGCGCGGCCACGGTCGCAACCAGCGGGATCGCGCCCATCGCCAGCCCGCCGACATACTCGCAATCGATATCGTCCATCAGATCGAGAAACCCGTCGGCGATCAGATAGGCGCCTTCAGGATCGAGCATGGTGCGTTTCATATTGAAGAAGAAGCCGCTTGCCTTGCCCGAGGCGAGGGTGAATTCGCCGGCGAGCAGCGAGCGTTCGCGGATGAGCGCGTTCAGCCGGTCGCGGGCCGGCCCCGGATGGAGGGCAGACCGGCCGGATTTGAGGGCAGTTTCGTTCATGGACGGCAACCTCGCGCTGGCTTGATCGGCGAGGCGGACCTTAAGGCGGAAATGCGGAACACGCCAATAGGGGGCGCGGGGGATTCGAACCTCCTCACCTCCCCTTTACGAAAAGGGCGCTCTATCCAAGTGAGCTACCGCCGCAAAATTCAATTGGATCGGTCTTGCAGTATTTCAGGGGCTCCGTCGGACGCGCTATTCCTTGGCTTCGGTCCGAAGCGACTTGAGCCGGGCGGCGAAGCTGTGCGCGTGCGGGCTGTGCTTTTTGTCGGCACCGCTGGCGTCCTTGAATTCCTGCAACGCTTCCTGCTGCTTCTTGGTGAGATTGACCGGCGTCTCGACCATCAGCTCGACATAGAGATCGCCGTGCGACGTCGAACGCAGGATGCTCATGCCCTTGCCCTTGAGCCGCAGCCGCTGGCCGGATTGCGCGCCGGCGGGAATCGAAATGCGCGCCTTGCCGCCGTCGATCGACGGCAGTTCGATCGAATCGCCGAGCGCCGCCTGCGTCATCGCGATGGTGGCGCGGCAATGAAGATCGGCGCCGTCGCGCTCGAACAATGGATGCGGCGCGACATCGAGAAAGATGTAGAGATCGCCGGGCGGCGCACCGCGCATCCCCGCCTCGCCTTCGCCGGCCAGACGGATGCGCGTTCCCTCCTCGACGCCGGGGGGAATATTGACGTTGAGCGTTTTGTCGCGACGCACGCGGCCGGCGCCGCCACAGGTCTTGCACGGCTTCTCGATGATGCGGCCGCCGCCATTGCATTGCGGACAGGTGCGCTCGAAGGTGAACAGGCCCTGCGACTGGCGCACGCGACCGCGGCCCTGGCAGAGCGTGCAGGTAACCGGGTCGGTGCCTTTTTCGGCACCGCTGCCGTTGCAATCCTCGCAGGCCGCCGAACTCGGCACGCGGATCGTTGCGGCCCGACCGGCGAACGCCTCTTCGAGCGTGATGCGCATGTTGTAGCGCAGATCGGCGCCGCGCTGTCCGCCCTGTCCGGTGCCGGCACTGCCGCCGCGCCGCTGGTCCATGAAGTCGCCGAACATCTCGTCGAAAATATCGGCAAAGCCGCCAGCGCCGAAACCGCTCTGGCGGAACCCGCCGGCTGTGGCGCCGCGCGCGGCACCGTCGAACGCGGCGTGACCGAACCGGTCATAGGCGGCGCGTTTTTGCTCGTCCTTGAGGACGTCGTAGGCTTCGTTGATTTCCTTGAATTTCTGCTCGGCCTTGGCATCGCCCGGATTACGATCCGGGTGGAACTGCATGGCGAGCTTGCGATACGCCTTCTTGATCGCGTCGGTTTGCGTATCGCGCGCGACGCCGAGCGCTTCGTAGTAGTCCTGCTTGGCCATATCAGGAATTCATCGGCAAAACATCCGGCAGGGAACGGGGGGGGGGGGG
>JBBDWW010000008.1:8883-9859 GCA_040902645.1 Dongiaceae bacterium
CGACCGCCCCTCGTTGCTTGGGTCAGGCCGACTTGTCCTTGCGGTCTTCGTCGACCTCTTCGAAATCGGCGTCGACCACGCCGTCCTTCGGAGCACCCTGGCCGCCCGAACCCTCGCCGGCATCGCCCGCCCCCGCTGAGGGGCCACTTTCAGCCTGCTGGGCCTTGTACATCGCCTCACCCAGTTTCATGGCGAGCTGGGTCAGGTTCTGCGACTTGCCTTCGATCTTCTCGGCATCGTCGCTTTCGAGCGCGGTGCGGAGTTCGGCAATCGAGCTTTCGATCGCCTGGCGATCGGAGGCGTCGATCTTGTCGCCGTACTCCTTGAGGTTCTTGTCCGTCGCGTGAATCAGGCTGTCGCCCTGGTTCTTCGCTTCGGCCAGCCGGCGCCGCTTCTTGTCCTCGGCGGCGTTCGCCTCGGCATCCTTCACCATCTTGTCGATGTCGGTGTCCGAGAGACCGCCCGAAGCCTGGATGCGGATCTGCTGTTCCTTGTTGGTCGCCTTGTCCTTCGCCGAAACCGAGACGATGCCGTTCGCGTCGATATCGAACGTCACCTCGATCTGCGGAATGCCGCGCGGCGAGGGCGGAATGCCGACCAGGTCGAACTGGCCGAGCATCTTGTTGTCCGCCGCCATCTCGCGCTCGCCCTGGAACACGCGGATCGTCACCGCGTTCTGATTGTCCTCGGCAGTCGAGAAAGTCTGGCTCTTGCGCGTCGGGATCGTGGTGTTGCGTTCGATCAGTCGCGTGAACACGCCGCCGAGCGTTTCGATACCGAGCGAGAGCGGCGTCACGTCGAGCAGCAGCACGTCCTTGACTTCGCCCTTGAGGACGCCGCCCTGGATCGCCGCACCGATCGCGACCACTTCGTCCGGGTTGACGCCGCGATGCGGCTCGCGCCCGAAGAAGTTCTTCACCGTCTCGATCACCTTGGGCATGCGCGTCATGCCGCCGACCAGGATCACCTCGTCGAT
>JBBDWW010000009.1:0-9779 GCA_040902645.1 Dongiaceae bacterium
GTAGTTTCGGGATCTATTTCCATCCCAATGTCTGGCACACGCCGGCCGTGCCGCTCGGTCCCGCAACGGTATTCGACGATCGCCAGGGCAAGGTTCATGCCCGCGTGAGCTGCGAGTTCGTCGAAGAGTTCGGTTGCTATCTCGGCGTGCCGATGCGCCGACCGTAACGTTCGGCTTCGTTCAGTAGTCGAACAATTTGGTAACGATGTATCCGCTGTCGCCGAGCCGCAGCATGGTCCCGCGCTGGAACACGCCGTCGTAGAACACGTCCGCGCCATAGACGGGGGTGTCGCTGTCGACATCGAGATCGCTCATCAGATCGCGCGCCTCGTCGGGAAACCAGCGATGGGATTCGATCTCTTCCGCGCCGTCGAGCTGCGGCATCGGGGTCGACCGGGCGATCAGTTCCGCGGCCTGTTCGGGCGTAAACTCGATGACCGCGATTACCCGCAGCTTAGTGGCGCCGTAGCGTTCCTGCTCTTCCTGGGTCAGGATCTGCCAGGTCACGGATTGCGGCGCATAGGGTAGCTCGATCTGCTGGTCGAGGAACTCGATCTGCGTGCGCACCAGCACGCCCTGGTCCCAGCCCGGCAGTTTCGTCGATCCGGTGCCGAACACGACATAGGCAATGCCCAGCACCGCGATGCTGCAGATGCCCATGAGGATTTTCTGCCAGGTGGGAATGCGCGCGTGCCCTTTCGGACGTGGACCCTTCTCGATCATGCCGAAGGGGTTGGTGACGGTGCGGCGCTTGCCGCGCTGGTTTTTCTTGCCGCGACCGCGCCGACGTTCGCCATGCTCGGAGGCGATGTAGACATTGGCCTCGATGTCCGGCGCCGGTTCGTTCGGGTCGAGGGCGAACGTGGGTATCCGTTCCGAAAACGCCGGTTCGACATCGCCGTCGAGATCGATCTCGGTATAGGCCGGTGCGCCCAGCGCGTCGGTCTCTCCCCCGGCTGCACGCCCGGCTGCAGGATCGTCGGTGCGATGCGTTTGTGTCCTGCCGGCTTGCGATCCCGGGCGTTGCGCTGCGCGCGCCGCTCCCGGTCGGTGCACAGCCCCACGCGCTGCGTTCGGACGCGATGGTGCGGCGGGATTCGGTATGCGTTTGCCGGAGCCACCCGGCGTCGCATTCTCGGGCCGCGCCGTCGCTGGGCCGGGGAATGCGGCCGTGATGCGATTGGCCTCGACATCGACATGCAGCGGCGGGCCGTGACGCCGATCGCCGCCGCCTGCTGCGCCCTTGGCCTGTCGTGCGGCCTGTCTGGCGTCGCCGCGCCGACCGGTTCCCCGGTTGCGCTGCGGTGTCGGATCGTCGGCCTCGGCCATCGCACCCCGCTGTGATTCGGCAGGCTCGCGGCGTCGTTTGCCGGAGCCACGGAATCATGGCAGATGAAGGGGCTGGTGCCAACGCGCCTGAGGCCGAAATCCGTGGAAATCTACCGCTTCACGCAGGGATCGGGGCCGCTTCTGGTCAGCATGCCGCATGTCGGCACGCATCTGCCGGATGCGCTGGCCGCGCGCATGACGTCGATCGCGCGAACGGTTCCCGATACCGACTGGCATGTCGACCGGCTCTACAATTTTCTCGGGGATCTCGGCGCGTCGGTCTTGGCGGCGACGCACTCGCGCTACGTGATCGATCTCAACCGGCCGCCCGACGATACGACGCTTTATCCCGGCGCCAGCAATACGGGTCTCTGCCCGACCAGCCGGTTCGACGAGGGCGCGGTCTATGAAGCTGGCAACGATCCGGACGCGGCAGAGATGGAACGAAGGCGCGCGCAATATTGGCAGCCTTATCACGATGCGATCGCGGCAGCACTCGATACGATTCATGCCGATCACGGCTATGCGTTGCTGTTCGAGGCGCATTCGATCCGCTCGGTCGTGCCGCGTTTCTTCGAGGGGCGGCTGCCGGACATCAATTTGGGCACCGGCGGCGGTACCAGCACCGATCCCGAGCTGGCCGCGCGTCTGGTCGAGCAGGCGGGCGATGCGATCGACTATACGAGCGTGCTCAACGGCCGCTTCAAGGGTGGCTATATCACGCGACACTACGGCAATCCCGCAGCGCACGTGCATGCGGTGCAGCTCGAACTCGCGCAGATCACCTACATGAACGAGGATCCGCCGTTCGATTTCGACGAACCGATAGCGAACCGCGTGCGCCCCGTCCTGCGCCGCATCGTCGAAACGATGTTAAATTGGGGCCCCGAGCGCTACGGGCGGTAGGTCGATCCGGCGGTTCGCGCGTTAGATGCCGGCTTTTACGGCCTCAAACATTTGAACGATCTTTTCCTCGTTCTGCATCCGCGACTGAAACACGCCGTTGTCGAGAATTGCCATCGAGTTCTTTGGCAGGCCGATCGCGGCGAATTGTTCGTCGGTAACCAGGTCGTAAGCCTTCTGATTTGCATGGCCATAACCGTATGTCGTCATCCAGAAAGCGCCGGACTGTGGATCCAGAACGCTGTCCATCACCTCATAGGCCTTGTCCGGCTGCGCTGAGTTCTTGTTCAGCACCATGCACGACACGAAGGCGCTTATGCCCTCCTTTGGTTGGAACATGTACTTGACAGGTACGCCTTGCTGCAGGAGGGAGGCATACACATCGTTCCACGTCATCGCGGCAACGATCTCGCCCGAGGCGATCGCCTGCCCGAGCGACGTCATGTCCGAGGTGTAAAGCCGCAAGAGCGAACGTTGCTCCGTCAGCACGTCTTTCACCTTGGCAATCTCGGCATCGCCCATCGTATAGGGATCGATGCCGGCGTAGATCGCCGCGCCCGCGACGGCATCCGCTACGCCGTCAATCATTGCAAGCCTGCCCTCATAGCGCTTGTCCCAGAGCAAGCTCCAACTTTCTTCGTCGATCTCGACCAGGTCGGAACGGTAAATCACCGACGTCGTACCCCAACCAACGGGCGCGAGCCACTGCTGACCGTCGGCGACCGCGTCGGTCACGTTCCGCAAACGTTCGAACAGGTCCGGCCAGTTGCTCAGCCGGCCTGGATCGATCGGTTGAATCACATCGGCTTCCCGCCAGCGCGCTACCGAGTAGCTGCCGCAGTAGGTAACGTCGGGTTCGAAGCCGCTGCGCAGTTTGTTGAGAGCTTCTTCCTCATCTCCCCAAAACGCCGTATCCGGCATGGCCCCGTACTTGTCGATGTAACGCTGGAAAAGGCCCTCTTCGGCAAGACCGCCAAGCGTGTAATAGGTCGCCTGTTCGTCTGCCCTCGCCAGGCGCGGCCCGACCGGCACCATGGCCATGGCGATGCCAACCGAGGTGAGGCCGCGGTTGAACTCTCGGCGTGACATCCGGCCGGATAGGAGCCGGTCGCGAAAGCGTTGCGTGTCCATTTCCAGTTTCCTCCCTGTAGTCTTGGACCCTGCTTCGATAGTTACTCGACAGCCTCTGCCATTGTATGTCCCCACGCCTCGGGGTCATCCGAAACATTGGGCGAGGCACCGACGATTTCCCCACGCGTCGTCACGCCGAGGCCCATCACGGTCCGGTTGGCGTAGGCGAAATACGCGGTGACCTGATTGATTTCGAGAATCTCGCCATCGCTGTGGCCGGCCTTTCGCAGATCGGCAATCCACTGCTCACCGACCGAGCGCGGGTCGACGGTCAGGGCGCGCGCATACTGCATGGCGAGCAGCTCCCTGCCATCGAAAGCATGGGCGGGATCGTCGGCGGCAAGCGCGCCGCAGATGCTGATGGCGCGATTGTGATCCTTGATCAGCCGGATCAGTCCTTCGAAATGATGCGCGGTGCAGTAGGTGCACCCATTCAGCACGCTGACATAGGCGCCGATCGATTCCAGGAACCAACTCGGAAGCTTGTTGCCCGAGTGATAGAGCACATTCTTGTAGAGGGCCATGTGACCCTCCATCGTGTGCGGCCGGAGGCTGTGCACCATCATGACGTGATCGATGCTGCCGTCCGGCAGCCTGATCCTGTCATAGAGCGTCTTCAGCCTGCCGCTCGCCTTGTTGTATGGGATGTTCTCGATCCAGGACATCGTTCCTCCCCTTCCGTTGTTCTTGCCCGATGAACAGACCGGCAACAGCATCGGGAGTCGCCGTTTCGACGCCGGTAAGGGATTATAGGCACTGACTTGGGTGTCCCGTAAATGCCGAATGCCCTTGACTGGCTTAATTCCAGCGCATTCCGGCCCATTGGGCCTATCCACTCCGAACTCGCTTCCAAAGCGGATTGAACCCGATCCGGTAACTCAGTTCCGCCGGATGCTCGATCGACCAGATCGCGAGATCCGCGCGATTGCCGATCGCGAGCGTGCCCTGCGTGTCGCCTATCCCGAGCGCGCGCGCGGCGTTGCGCGTCACCCCGGCGAGGCATTCCTCGGGCGTCATGCGAAACAACGTGGCGCCCATATTGAGCATCAGCAAAAGCGACGTGGTCGGCGAACTGCCGGGATTGCAGTCGGTCGCCAGCGCGATCGGCACGCCGGCTTTGCGGAACGCATCGACCGGCGGCAGCGTCTTCTCGCGCAGGAAATAGAAGGCACCCGGCAGGATCACTGCGACCGTGCCGGCCTTCGCCATCGCATCGATGCCGTCCTGACCGATATATTCGAGATGATCGCAGGACAGCGCCGAGAATCCCGCTGCCATCACCGATCCCTTCATATCGGATAGCTGCTCGGCATGGAGCTTGATCGGAAGGCCGAGCGCCTGCGCCGCCTCGAACACGCGCTGGCATTGTTCGGTCGTGAACCCGATCCGCTCGCAGAACGCATCGACCGCATCGACCAGCCCTTCCGCATAAGCGGCCGGCAGTATGTCGAGACAGACGAGGTCGATGTAATCGTCGGCGCGGCCGGCATATTCCGGCGGTAAAGCGTGCGCCGCGAGAAACGTGGTTTTGATAGTCACATCGCGCAGCGTTGCGAGCCGCCGCGCCGCGCGCAGCATGCGCAGCTCGCTGTCGCGTTCGAGGCCGTAGCCGGATTTGATCTCGATCGTCGTGACGCCCTCGGCGATCAGCGCATCGAGCCGCGGTAAGGTCTGAGCGACCAGTTCATCCTCGCTCGCGGCGCGGGTTGCCTTGACAGTCGAGACGATGCCGCCGCCGGCCTTCGCGATATCTTCATAACTCACGCCCGTGAGGCGCATTTCGAATTCGCGGGCGCGGTTGCCGGCGTGAACCAGGTGCGTGTGACAGTCGATCAGGCCGGGCGTGATCCAACGCCCGCCGACATCGATTGTTTCCCGCCAGAGCGGCGCGTCGCCGGGATTGGCCGGCAATTCCGCCATGGTGCCGAGCCAGGCGATCCGCCCGTCCGCGACCGCGATCGCCCCGGGCTCGATCGCGCCATAGGGGGCGCCGGTCTCGCGCCCAGTCTCTCGCATCGTGGCGAGGCGGGCGTTGATGTAGACGCTGTCCCAGGGGGTCTCGATTTTCATGCGCGATCCCATTCGAAGCTTTGGCCCGTCCGAAGCTTTGGCCCGTCCGAAGCTTTGGCTCGTCCGAAGCTTTGGCCCGTCCAACGAGCCGGTCGTTGAGCGGCAGCCGATCTGATCGTAATGTCGCACAGAATCGACGCAAGGCCGGGTTCCCATGCATTCGAGACATTTCTTCGCCGAAAGCGCTCTGCTGCCCGACGGCTGGGCGCGCGACGTGCTGTTCGAGATCGATGCAACCGGCGCGTTCGCCGCGATCGGCGCCGCTCGCGAGCCCGGCGATGCCGTGCGCCTCTCGGGGCCGGCGATACCGGGTATGCCGAACCTTCATTCGCACGCCTTCCAGCGCGCGATGGCGGGGTTGACCGAGCAAGTCGGACAAAGCGGAGCCGAAGACAGTTTCTGGACCTGGCGGCAGGTCATGTATGGGTTCGTCGGCGATCTCACGCCCGACGAGGTCCAGACGATCGCGACCCAGCTTTATGTCGAGATGGTCAAGGCCGGTTACACCGCAGTCGGCGAGTTTCATTATCTGCATCACGATCCCGACGGTCGTCCGTATGACGATCCGGCCGAGATGTCGGAGCGCATCGTGGCGGCCGCGACCATTGCCGGCATCGGGCTCACACATCTGCCGGTGCTCTATCGTTATGGCGGGTTCGGCGGCAAGGAACCGGCAACCGGTCAGCGCCGGTTCCTGCACGAGGCCGACGCCTATGCGCGGCTGCTCGAGACCTTGCAGCAGCGCCACGGCGCCGATCCGCAATTCCGGCTCGGCATCGCGCCCCATTCGCTGCGCGCGGTCACGCCGGATTTGCTGCGCGCCGGTATCGCAGCACTCGATGCGATCGACGCGGCCGCACCGATCCATATCCATATCGCCGAGCAAATGCGCGAGGTCGAAGAATGCATTGCCTGGGCGCAGCGCCGGCCGATCGAATATCTCTATGACGAATTCGATGTCGGCGCACGCTGGTGTCTGGTGCATGCGACGCACATGACCGACGACGAGCGCCAGCGCATGGCGGCGAGCAAGGCAATCGCCGGGCTCTGCCCGACGACTGAAGCCAATCTGGGCGACGGGATCTTCCCCGCGATCGAGTATCTGGCCGACGAGGGCGTGTTCGGCATCGGATCGGACAGCCATATTTCGGTCTCGCCCGTCGAGGAGTTGCGCTGGCTCGAATATGGCCAGCGGCTGATCCGGCAGCGGCGCAACCGTCTTGCCGCGGCGCGGGGCGGATCGGTTGGGGCCGCGTTGTGGCGCGGTGCGCTCGCCGGCGGGGCGCAGGCGCTCGGCCGTCCGATCGGCGCCTTCGCGGCCGGCCATCGCGCCGACATCGTCGTGCTCGATGGCGATCATCCCCTGCTGGTAGGCAAGGACGGCGATCCGCTGCTCGACGGGCTGGTGTTCGCCGGCAACGAGAATTTGGTGCGCGATGTGATGATCGGCGGGCGCTGGCGGGTCCACGATCGCTTTCACGAAGCGGAAGCGGGCGCCCGCGCGCGCTATCAGCAGTGGCTGCGCGCCCGGCTTGGCGACGATGCCGCCCGCGGAGCCGCGGTTTGAGTTCGACGGCAAAGCGGATCGATCTGGTCTGGCTCAACGGGCCGGATATCGACCGGCTCGCGATGACCGACGCTGAAATTCTCGGCGCGGTCGAAGCCGGCCTGCTCGCTCAGGGGCGCGGCGAAACGGTGATCGAGCCGCGCGTGCATCTCGAGCCCGATCCTTCGTTCCGCGGCCATTTCAACGTGCTGCGCGGCTACGTGGCGCCGATGGATGCGGCGGGCGTGAAGATCGTCGGAGATTATGTCGACAATTATCAGCGCGGCCTACCCTCAGAGATGGCGCTGCTCAATCTTTTCGACCCGCGCACCGGCATGCCGCGCGCGATCCTCGATGCGACCGCCATCACCGATATGCGCACCGGCGCGATGACCGCGCTCGGCGCCAAGTATCTCGCACCGCCGAAGTCGCGTCGGCTGGGCCATATCGGTGCACGCGGCTCGGCTTACTGGAACGTGCGGCTGCTCGATCATCTGTTCGGGTTCGACGAGATCCGCGTGCATTCCCGTCGCGCCGAAAGCCGCGATGCCTTCGCGGCAAAACTCAAGCGCGATCTCAGCAAACAAGTGATCGCAACCGCGGACTGGCAAAGTTGTCTCGAGGGCGCCGATATCATGGTCGAGGCATCGCGGCTGGATGCGCCGACACCGCTCTTCAAGACCGAATGGATAAAGAAGGGCGCACTGGTCGTGCCCTACGGCACGATGAGCAGCGTGGAACTCAGTTTGACCGACGTCATGGATAAGATCGTGGTCGACGATTGGGGCCAATGCCGGACCGGCAAGCTTGGCGCGCTGCGCGCCCATGTCGACGCCGGCAAACTGAGCGAGGCGACGGTTCATGCCGAGCTTTGCCAGATCGTCGCCGGATTGCGGCCGGGCCGCGAGCGCGACGACGAAACCATCCTCTTCTGGCATCGCGGACTTAGCCTTTCCGATATCGCGCTCGGCGTTGCGATGCTGGAGAAGGCAAATCGGCTCGGCATCGGCCAGACCCTCCGCTACGCCTGACCTTCGGGAGACACTCATGTCGCGTCCGATCGCCTCGCATCTCATGGTATCCGTGCTCGCCGCCCTGCTGCTCTTCGCCAATATCGCATCGTCGGCCGCCCAGTCGGTCGAGGAAGAAACCTCGCGCGTATCGATCGAGGCGGCCGACGGCGCGCTGCAATGGCAGATCGAGAATCGGACCTTCGATGTGGTTCATACCTGGTCGGACGCGGGCCCGCGCAGCTTGCTGCTCGAAGAGACGATGTCGGCGACGCGGCGCAGCGACATGGAGGGCCCGGCCGATCCGCTGGTGCGTGTCGTGGCGTCGGAGATATTGGCCGACGGCGCACTGACGCCGCGCTGGGAGTTCGAGACGCGGGCCGAAGCGGGGTCTGCCCGCTATCTCGGTGCGTTCGGCGATGCCTATGTGGCGACGCTCTACGGCTGTTGCGGCGCGATCGATGCCGACCGCTATTTCGGACTCGAAACCGGCGCGCTTCTAGTGACCGCCAACGGTCCCGTGGCGCTGCTCGACATTCCGAACAGCGGTGGCCTCGTCCGGATCGCGGGTGTCGAGACGCCCTGGTCGGCGTCGGGCGATCCTTTGTACCAGGAGCGCAGCGATGCGTTCGGTACGATCGGCTATGCGTCGATGGCGAAAGAACTGCAGCGCGTTCTGATTGTCGTCAATCTCGACATGATGGCGGCGATCGACAGCCTGATGGCGCTGCCGACGCTCGAATGGGTGCCGGCCGATGGCGAGCCGGCGCGCGAGTTTACCCATTGGGCGCTGGACGGCGAGCGCGATGCTGCGAAGATCAGCGGCGTCTCGCTGCGCGTCACCTATACGCCCGAGGCCTGGGTCGAGATCCCGCTGGTCGCGGATCGCCTCGATCTCGCTGCGGCGACTACGGCGCCGGGCCTGTCGGTCGAAGCGCTGCCGTAGCGACCATGAAGATCGGCTTGTCGAGTCGCGCTAACGACTCGCTGTAACAAACGGGCGATTGCGTGAACGCGCACGGATAAGAACGCCGTTCGCGTGCATCGACACATATTCAATCGCATAATCGGCGGCAAAATGCGCGCGATAAATGCGCAAATCGGGCCGTGTCAACGATGTGGCATTGCGGCCCAGACATCCTCTCGCAGTGCGCGATCAGCCCTATTTTAAAGGCAAAGTTTGAAAGTTCCATCCGCACGCGGAAAAATGGAACCAATTTGCGCAGGCTTCCAGGTCGTTGATCGGGAACGCTCCATCCCCATGTCGGTTCTATCGGAACAGGCCGGCCACAAGAGGTCGCGCCCCAACCTTTGTAATCGACAAAGATGGAGCACAGAAAATGATGGCAACCAAACTCATGACCGCTTCGACGCTCGTCCTCGCCTTGACGGCGGGTGCGGCATTTGCCCAGACCATTGACAATCAGGCCGTCGAAAATGAAACTGCGACGCCGCCCTCGGACGAGCAGGTGATCGTTGAGCAGGAGGCGAACCAGCTTCTGACGAAGGATCTGATCGGCGCCGACGTGATGCATGCCGAGCACGGCAATATCGGCACGCTCGATGGTCTGCTGTTCGACCAGAACGATCAGATCGTCGGCGGTGTCGTGTCGATCGGCGGATTCCTCGGTCTGGGCGCCAAGGAAGTGGCGCTCTCGTGGGACGAGTTTGATGTCCGCACCGACGAACACGCGGTCTATATCGACCTGACGAAGGAGCAGCTTGAGGCCGCCCCGTCGTTCATGGATCGCGCGGACGTGCGCGCCGAGGAAGCGGCTCAGCAGGCGCAG
>JBBDWW010000010.1:0-9774 GCA_040902645.1 Dongiaceae bacterium
CGACGCGCTGCCAGCCGAAGAACTGCTGCCAGAAAAATTCCTTCATCAGATAGAAGAGAACGGCACCGATGACCGGCCCCCAGATCGTGCCCTTGCCGCCGAGGATCGCCATCAGCACCATCCAGATGCCGAAACTGGCGCCGGCAAACGCGACTTCGCGCGGCTCGATGTAGCCGTTGATCTGGCCGATCAGTCCGCCGGCGATGCCGAGGAAGAACGCTGCAATGCACCAGGCGATCGTCTTGTAGCGCGTGGTGTAGAGGCCCATTGCCTCGGCCTTGTCCTCGTCGTCGCGGATCGCATTGAGCGCAAGCCCGAAGCGCCCCGCATAAAGCCGCTTGAGGACGAGAAAGGTCGCAACCGCCAGCGCGAAGGAGAGGTAATAGAAGAGCAGACGCCGCTCGAGCACCTCGCCGGGAAAGACCGGCACCTGCACGCCGAACGCGCCGCCGATCCAGCCCCAGGCGGCCGCCAGTTCGCCGCCGGCAATGCCAAGGCCGAGCGTGCCGATCGCAAAATACTGCCCGCGCAGCCCCAGCAGGCCGCTGCCGAGGATTGCGGCGGCCGCCACGGCCAGCAGCGGCGCTGCGACGAGACCGACCGCGAGGCCGACGAGGAACTGATTGCGGCTGAGCTCGATCGTCTCGACGCCATAGGCGGCGGTATAGGCCCCGACATCGGCGAAGAGACCGATCTGCACGATCGTCGTCGTATAGACGCCGATGCCGAAGAACAGGATGTTGCCGAAGGAGTTGTAGCCCATCTGACCGCCGAGCACGTCCCAGGTGAGCGCCAGCACGATCATGATGCAGATGAAGGTGAGGAAGGTCATGTAATCGGGCATCAGGAATGGCGCCGCGATCGCGATCGGCAGGATCGCGATCATAACCAGCCGTTCGATGCCGCGCCGCGTCATTCGAGCACCTTGCGCTGCCGGCGCAGGCGTAGCGAGCGCCCGACCAGGATGACCACCAGAAGCACGAAGATCAGCGCGATCTGAAACTGCGCGCCGAGCACGAAACCGATGAAGGATTCGACAATGCCGAGCGCGAGTCCCGCCGCAATAACGCCGGGCAGATTGCCGATGCCGGCCACGACCACGATCATGAAGGCGCGCACGGTATAGATGAGCCCACCGAACGGCGCGATCACCCAGATCATCGCGATCAGCGCGCCGGCCGCGCCGCAGATCGCTGCGTTGAGGCCGTAGGTGAAGGCATAGACGCCATGCGTGTCGATGCCGAGAATGCGGGCGGCGCGGGCATTCTGCGCGGTCGCGCGGATCGCCTGGCCCAGCCTCGTGCGGCGCATGAAATAGATCAGCAGGGCGGCAACAATCCCGGTCACGCCGAACGCGACCAGCTTGATCGCGGCGATCGACACCAGATTGTCGAACAGGAACCAGTTGCCGAGCCCAGCATCGGCGGTGCGCACATCGGCGCCGAAGGCCTGGTTCATCGATTGCGCCAGCAGGATCGCAAGCCCGAAGGTCGCAAGGATCGAAATGAACAGATCCTGCTCGACCACGCGGAAGATGATCGTGCGATAGAGCAGCCAGCCGAGCACGAACAGGGCAATGGCCGCGGCGGTGACGCCGAGCGCGAGCGGATAGCCCGCTTCCCAGCAATAATACGAGATGTATCCGCCAAGAATGACGAACTCTCCCTGGCAGATATTGATGATCTTCATGACGCCCCAGACCAGCGCCATGCCATAGGCAATCAACGCAAAAATCGCGCCGATCAGCACGCCGTCGATAACGAGCTGCAGCGCCAGAGGCGGCGCTTCGAAGAGCAGTCCGATCATGTCCATGCGCCGATCGCCGCAGCGTCGTTATGGCGTGAGGTGGCGCAGACCGGGATCATGTCCCGGCATGCGCAACCTCGCGCCGAGGCCCGGATCAGCCGGTGCTAGCTGCGTTCGGCAAAGGTCGGTCGCGGATAGACCGCCGGTTCCGCCGCCCATTTGGTCGGCGCGACCACCTTGTACTGACCGTCCAGCACCTGGAACAGCACCATGGGCTTCGCGATGTTCTTGCCGGTGTCGTCGAAATCGATACCGCCATAGAAGGTTTCGATGTCGGTCGCCGCGATCGCATCGCGCACCGCCTGCCGGTCGAGCGAACCGGCCCGCGCGAAGGCGTCGGCGAAAACCAGAACCGCGGCGGTCGATTCGGCCGCCTGGTAGGGCGGCGCATAACCGAACTTCGCCTCGAAATCGGCCGCATACTGGGCTGCAGTGCCGAACCAGGCATCTTCATAGGTGAGCGACGGGGCCCATTGCGCAGCGCAGAGGGTGTACTCCGCACCGGGGCCGACCTGGCCGGCGATGTCGGCGGAATCGCAATGCGTCATCGCCACCATCGGCACGTCGACCTGCTGTTCGGCGATCTGCCGTGCGGCCGTCAGCGCGCCCTTGTCGTGACCCGAGATTAGCAACAGGTCGGGCTTCAGTGCCTTCACTTTGGCAAGGGTCGAGGACATGTCGGTAAAGGAGTCGGGCAGCTTGTCGTCGATCACGATTTCCATGCCGTGCCGCTCGATCGCCTCGACGATGCCGGCACGCACGTCCTGCGAGAAATTGTCGTCGCCCATCGCCAGTGCGACCGTTAGCGACGAGGCTTCCTCGCCCATCTCGACGGCTTTCTCGGCGGCGAGGTCGATTGCACTCGAGAGATACTGGTCCGAGGTCGAGAGCACGGCGAAGGTGAACTTGTAACCCTTGGTGAAGATCGAACGCGACGCGCCGTTCGCTTCGACCATCGGCACGCCGTACTGCTCGGTGATCGGTGCCATCGCGGCGGTGATCGGCGAGCCGTAGGGGCCGAGGATGAACTGGATATCGTCCTGGTTCACCAGGCGCTCGGTCAGTTCGGCCGCGCGTGCCGCTTCCGATTCATCGTCGTAATACTTGATCTCCAGCATGTAGGTGGTGTCGCCGACAGTAACCCCGCCCATGCCGTTGATGCGCTCGAGCGCCAAGTCATAACCATTCTTGGTGTGCATGCCCTCGGCCGAATATTTGCCGGTCTCGGAGACCGCGGCGCCGAGGATGATGGTTTCCTGGGCAAAAGTTGGCAAAGCGAGGCCCGCCGTCAGGAAAGCGGCGAGCGCAAGACCGCGTGCAAGATGTCTGGTCATTTCGATTCTCCCGATCGTGGCTGCGGATACTGCCGCTGGTCCGGCAGCGTCTTCGTCCTTCGCCCCCGCCCTCTTGTTTGCGGCCGATGCCGCCGAGGGTTATCGGCGCAGTATAGGTAGCGCTGCCGCGAAGGGACAGTTTTTCGGCCGGATCCGGCGGGCACCGCGCAATGACCGCGAAGAGTTTATGGTTGAAGCGAAACGCGCGACGCCCCATCTTGCGGTCAAAGACCCACCTGGTGGCTCGGTTTTTGCCATCAGCCTTACCCGAGGAGCCGTATTCCATGTTCATCCAGACCGAAGCCACGCCGAATCCGGCGACCCTCAAATTCCTGCCCGGCCGCGAGGTGCTCGGCGACGGCAATGCGAATTTCACCGATGTAACGGCGGCCAAACGCTCGCCTCTGGCCGAGCGTCTGTTCCGTGTCGAGGGCGTGAGCGGCGTGTTTCTCGGCGGCGATTTCATCACCGTCACCAAGGGCGAAGACAATGACTGGGCCGTGATGAAGCCGGCCATTCTCGGCATCATCATGGAGCATTTCACGGCCGGCCGGCCGATCGTGCTCGCCGAGGCGACCAAGGTCGCGCATAAGGAAGGCAACGCCGAGGACGAGGAGATCGTCGTCCAGATCAAGGAACTGCTCGACACCCGCGTGCGCCCGGCTGTCGCGCAGGATGGCGGTGACATCACGTTCGAACGGTTCGAGGACGGTGTCGTGTTCCTGCATATGCAGGGTTCCTGCTCGGGCTGCCCGAGCTCGACCGCGACGCTCAAGATGGGCATCGAGAACCTGCTGAAGCATTACGTGCCCGAAGTCGTCGAGGTGCGCGCGGTTTGATCGAGGCGATCCGGCCCGGGCGCACCGCTTCCGCTGCACCAACGATGACGGCGCGCCGGATCGACGAGGCTGCGCTCGCACAGATCTTCCTCGAAGCGCGCAGCTTTGATTCGTTCCGCGACGAGCCGGTGCCCGATTCATTGCTGCGCGATGCGTGGAACCTCGCGCGCTTCGGGCCGACCAGCGCCAACGCCTTGCCCGCGCGCATTCTCTTCGTCCGATCGACGGATGCAAAAAAGCGGCTCGAGCCCGCACTCAGCGAGGGTAATCGCGACAAGACGATGAAGGCGCCGGTCACCGCGATCATCGCCTACGATCTGGAATTCTACGAACATCTGCCGAAGCTCTTCGCGCATACCGATGCACGCAGCTGGTTCGTCGGCAAGCAGCAGGCGATCCAGACGACGGCTTTCCGCAACGGTACGCTGCTCGCTGCCTATTTCATCATCGCGGCGCGCGCGGTCGGGCTCGATTGCGGGCCGATGTCCGGCTTCGACAATGCGAAGGTCGATGAGGAATTCTTCAGCGGCATGCCCTGGCGCTCGAATTTCCTCTGCAATCTCGGCTTCGGCGATGGGCACGATCTGCATCCGCGCCATCCGCGTCTCGAATTCGACGAGGCCTGCAAGATCATCTGAACGACCGCTTTGTCAAAGTGAATTCACCACAGAGACACAGAGATAGTCGAGGGGAATGAAATCTCGTTGTCCTCTGTGTCTCTGTGGTTGTTGCTGTTAGAAACAGGTCTCCACGGGCGTGTACATGAACCGCGCCGTGGTGGAGGCGTTACATCAACCCGAGGCGCAGCGATTTGTCCGAGATCAGCGGATAGAGCCGTCGCGCATCGAAGAGCTGATAATGCCACCATTCGTTCCGGTAGAAATCCCAGCCGGCCGCCGTCATCAGGCCGAGCAGGATCGCGCGGTTCTTCTGCGCCTCGGCGGAAACACCCATGCTGGCGTGATGCGCGATCGGGCGGAAATCGTCGAAGCCGGTGCCCATCTCGAGCGCGCGGTCTTTGCGATCGAGCAAGGTGAGATCGACGGCGGCGCCGCGCGAATGCGGCGAGCCGCGGCGCGGGTCGGCGACGAACTCGGGATCGGGAAACTTGTCCCAGAGCGCCCATTGCGCCTCGGTCGGGCGGAACGCATCGAAGATGCGGAAACGGAGATCGAGGGTGGCCGCCAGCGCGATCGCGCGGGCAAGGGCGGCGGCGGCATCGCGATGGAGATAACAGCGCGCGTGGCGATAGATCGGCTTGCCGGTTACATTGTCCGGCGTCGCATAGGCGAGCGCCAGGTCGACGTCGAACGCGGGCGGCGCGATCGCGACGAGGCCCAGCGCCGGCTCGTCGGCCGGCATGGCAGAAGCGGACGGGGCAATAGCGGACGGGTTTGCATCATGAGAATCGGGCAAGAACGACTCCATTCATCGCGCGCGGGTTATCGGCCAGTCCTATCGCGTCGCCGCCCGCGCAGCAACGCCTGGAGAAGCGTCGCCGCGCGCCGGGCCGGAGCGCCGGCGTGACCGCTTCCGGCGCCACAACGATCCTCGGCATCGATGCGAGCCGCGCCGCCTGCTCGGTCGCCGTCTTGCGCGATGGGCGGATGCTTGCGGCGGAAGGTCAAGCGATGGCGCGCGGCCAGGCGGAGGTTCTGCCGCCGATGATCGAGCGGGTGCTGGCAACCGCCGGCATCGCGCACCGCGACGTAGGCGCGATCGCCGTGCCGGTCGGGCCCGGCAGTTTCACCGGCATTCGCATCGCGCTCGCGGCCGCGCGCGGGCTAGCACTTGTGACGCAGGCGAGGATCATCGGCATCGACGGTTTCGCGGCGGCGCTGGAGGCGGCGGGCGCCGCGCGCCCCGCCTTGGTCGCGATCGAAACCGGTCGCGGCAGCTATTTCATCCGCCGCTTCGGCAGCGACCCCACCGACGATACCGCCGTTGCGATCCTCGACGCCAATGCGATCGCACCGCTCGCGCCGCGCGGCGCGTTTCATCTGGTGGCGCCGACGGAACTCGACGCTGTTTTCGCCGATCGTGCCGACATGCAATCGATGACGGCGAATGTCGTGGATCTCGCGCAAGCCGCCGCGCGCATTGCGTCACGCATTCTCGCGGAGGATGGCAGCGGCAGCGACGGTGCGGCGTTGCCGCCGCGACCGCTTTACGTCGCACCGCCGGCGGTCACGATGGCGGCGCAGGATCGCTGACGATGGCGGCGGATGCGCGCATCGCTGTGGCAGTCGCATCGCCCGCGCATGCGGCACTGTTCGCAGCCCTGCATGAAAAGGCGATCCTGCCGGCCTGGGATACGTCGTCGTTTGCAACATTGCTGGCGCAGCCGGGCGTTGCCGGCTGGATCGCGACACACGCGGCCGAACCGGTCGGGTTGCTGCTCGCACGCATGGCCGGCGGCGAGGCGGAAATTCTGACGCTCGCGGTCGACGTCGAATGCCGGCGTCGCGGTGTGGCGCGCGCTTTGCTCGCCACGCTGTTCGAAGCGATCGCAACGCAGAATGTCGGCCGCATTTTTCTCGAAGTGGCCGAATCCAATTACGCGGCGCGTGCGCTTTATGCGGCGCACGGATTCCTGCCGGTCGGACGGCGTGCCGCCTATTACGGTGCGACGCCCGGATCCGATGCGCTGGTGCTCGCTTGCGCGCGCGCGCCGTCCCGCACGCATGATTGATCGGTTAGAGACCCTCTTGTTGACGTCGCGGTGCGGCACGCTAGATTGCCGCCCTCGTCGATCCGCTTCCCCGGAATAATCGAGGATCCAGATGCCCCCACAATCGAGCCCGGCGGATTTATTGCCGCTGGTGTCGGAAATCGTCGCCGCCCATCTCTCGAACAATCAAGTGCCGCAGGCCGATCTGCCGGCGCTGATCCGCGAGGTCTATCAGGCGCTGGCCTCGGTCGGCGGCTTGGCGCCGGCAGCACCCGAGCGCGTGCGGCCCGCGATTCCGATCGCCCGGTCGGTCGGCCAGAACGAGATCACCTGCCTCGCCTGCGGCGAGAAAATGAAGATGCTGAAACGCCATCTCCGGACCGCGCACGTCATGACGCCGCGCCAGTATCGCGATTCGTTCGGCCTCGATGCCGACTATCCGCTGGTCGCACCGGCCTATGCGAAGAAGCGCAGCAAGCTCGCGAAATCGATCGGGCTCGGCCGCCAGCCGAAGGCGCGGAAGGGCCGCCGCTGAGTAGCCGCGAGACACGGGCAATGTACCGTCTGGTCCGAGCGGAGCCGGAGAAATCCGCCGATAACCGCGGCCGCCCGCCTTTTGCCGGTCCGCCGGGTAGGCGCTCGCCGGGCACTCGTCTATACTCCGCCCCGTCATGACAAGCGGAGAGGGCGATAGCCCGATACCGTCGCGGATCGAGCAGCTCTGCGCCGAGAAGGGGCTGAAAATGACCGAGCAGCGTCGCGTCATCGCGCGCGTGCTGTCGGATTCAGCCGATCATCCCGACGTCGAATTGGTCTATCGCCGGGCAACCGAGATCGACCCCCGGATCTCGATCGCGACCGTCTATCGCACGGTCCGGCTGTTCGAGGAGGCCAGCATCCTCGCGCGGCATGATTTCGGCGACGGCCGCGCGCGCTACGAAGAGGCGCCGGAGACCCATCACGATCACCTGATCGACGTGCAATCCGGTCGCGTGATCGAGTTCGCAAACGAGGAGATCGAAAAGCTGCAGCGGCGGATCGCCGAGCAGCTCGGCTACAAGCTGATCGATCATCGCCTCGAATTATTCGCCGTCCCCTTGAACAGGAAATCGCCCGACGACGGCGAGGCGGAATGAGCGGCGGACGGCAGATCCGAATTCGCCGACGCCGGCACAATGACACCGACAAACGATAGCGAGCGAGAGGCTTCACCCATGGCTGTGCAGATGGCCGAAAGCGACAAACCGGTCCAGATCCACGCCGGTGAGTTCGAGCTGCGTCTGGCCGAGACACACGAGGAAATGCTCGCCGCCCAGCGCGTGCGCTACCAGGTTTTCTACGACGAGATGAAAGCGAATCCGACGCCGGAAATGGCGGCGACGCGGCGCGACTTCGACGCCTATGACGAGGAATGCGACCATCTTCTGGTGATCGACCGGCGCATCGGCACGGGTGCCGCTGCGGTCGTCGGCACCTACCGGCTGATCCGGCGTCCGGTTGCAAAGAAGGTCGGGCAATTCTATTCGGTCGACGAGTACGATATCTCGAACGTCGAAGCCTTTCCGGGCGAAATTCTCGAGCTCGGCCGCTCCTGCCTCCTCGCCAATTATCGTGCGCGCGCGGCGATGCAGCTCTTATGGCGCGGCATCACCGATTACGTGCTGTATCACGATATCGGGCTGATGTTCGGCTGCGCGAGCCTGCCGGGCACCGATCCGCAGGCGCATGCCGTCGCGCTCTCCTATCTCCATCATTTTCACATGGCGCCGCCCGATCTGCGCGCGCGCGCCTTGCCCGGCCGCTATGTCGACATGAATCTCATGAAGGCCGAAGATATCGACAAGCGCCGCGCACTGACTACGCTGCCGCCGCTGATCAAGGGCTATCTCCGGCTCGGCGGTTTCGTCGGCGACGGAGCCGTCATCGACCACCAGTTCAACACGACCGATGTTTTCATCACGGTAAAGACCGACCTGGTCACCGACAAATATTACAAACACTATACACGCGATGACGCAGGGCATCGTACCGGGGCTTAACGAACGGCGCCTGCTGCGCCGCGCCTTCGCGATCAAGCTCGATCTGGTTGCGCCGGAGCCGCTTGCCGATCGCGAGCTCGGTTCGCAGGTCCGCGCGGTGCTGCGGCTTACGCCCGCGGCCCTGCTGGCGTTTCTGCTGATCCCCGTGCAGATGGCGGCGGTCGCGCTCCGTCTGCCGATCGCGGAACAGATTCCGCGCTTCTTCCATCGCAATGTGCTGCGCCTGCTCGGCATCAAGGTCCGGCGTCGCGGTCGCATGTCGCGGCACAAGCCGACCTTGTTCGTGTCGAATCATTCTTCCTATCTCGACATTTCGGTCCTCGGTTCGCTCATTCCCGGCAGTTTCGTCGCCAAATCCGAGATCGCCGACTGGCCGTTCTTCGGTCTTCTGGCGCGGCTGCAACGCACGGTCTTCGTCGACCGGCAGCGCCGCACCACGGCCGAACAGCGCGACCAGCTCGGCGAGCGCATCGCGCGCGGCCATAACCTCATTCTCTTTCCCGAGGGCACGTCGAGCGACGGCAACAGGATCCTACCGTTCCGCAGCGCGCTCCTCGGCGCGGCCGAGCCGCCGCGGGGCATGTCCGTCGAGGCGATGCCCTCGCTCGAAGTGCAGCCGGTCTCGGTCTCCTACATCAAGCTCGATGGCTGCCCACTCGGCTATCATCTCCGCCCGCTGGTCGCCTGGTACGGGGACATGGAACTGGCCCAGCATCTGTTCACCGTGGCCGGGCTCGGCCGCATCGAGGTGATGGTCGAATTCCACCCGCCAACGACGCTGGCGGCGGTCGGAAACCGCAAGGCGCTCACCGAATATTGCTACCGCCATGTGGCGAACGGCCATTCGGCGGCGATCGCCGGCCGGTCGCGAAGCCTGGCCGAGCGCGAGCGGCTGGCCGAGGCGGCGCCGGTGGCGGCCCTGTCGCCGCCGGAAGGGGCGAATTCCGTGGCAAAGGGCGATTAGCCCGCCCTTCCCCTACCGAAAGCGCCATCCCAATGCTATCGTCCGGCCGTGCCGTCGCGACCGGGGCCGGGCAGGTCCCGGGCGGCGCGGCAGGATGGCGTTCAGAGCGAAGTTGACGACA
>JBBDWW010000011.1:0-9763 GCA_040902645.1 Dongiaceae bacterium
GTTCAGTATCAAAAGGCCCGTTTATCGACGGTTACCTCCTGAAGAAGGCGGAAACGTCGCGCGGCTCCGGCCGCAACGAAGTCATCAAGATCTGGTCGCGACGTTCGACCATTCTGCCGCAGTTCGTAGGCCTGACATTCGGCGTCTACAACGGACACAAGTTTCTGCCGGTGCTGGTGACCGAAAACATGGTGGGGCACAAGTTCGGCGAGTTCTCGCCGACGCGTACCTTCACGGGTCACTCCGCCGACAAGAAGGTCAAGAAGGCCTGAGGATCGGAAGATGGGCAAGAAGTCAGCACCGCGTCGCGCGGCAGACAACGAAGCAATGGCGGTCGCACGGGTTGTGCGCACTAGCCCGCGCAAGCTCAACCTCGTCGCGGAACAGATCCGCGGCATGGCGGTGCAGAGTGCGCTCAATGAGCTGACCTTCTCGAAGCGCCGCATTGCGGTCGAGGTGAAGAAGGTTCTGCAGTCGGCGGTGGCGAATGCGGAGAACAACCATCAGCTCGATGTCGATCGGCTCTATGTGGCTGAGGCCTCGGTGGGTCGCGCATTCTCGATGTGGCGCTTTCATCCGCGCGCCCGGGGTCGGGTGTCGTATGTGCAGAAATACTGGAGCAACCTGACGGTTGTGGTCCGGGAACGCGAGGAGACCGCCTGAAATGGGTCAGAAAGTAAATCCGATCGGGCTGCGGCTCGGGATCAACCGGACCTGGGATTCGCGCTGGTTCGCGGACAAGGACTACGCCAACCTGCTGCATCAGGATCTCAACCTGCGCCGTTACTTGACGAAGCGTCTGTCGCAGGCCGGTGTGAGCCGGATCGTGATCGAACGGCCGACGAAGCGCGCGCGTGTGACCATTCACACGGCCCGCCCCGGCGTCGTGATCGGCAAGAAGGGCGCGGATATCGAGAAGCTGCGCATCGACCTGCAGAAGATGACCGGGACCGACGTCGCGCTGAACATCGTCGAGATCCGCAAGCCTGAGATCGAAGCGAAGCTGGTGGCGGAGAACATCGCCCAGCAGCTCGAGCGTCGCGTGGCGTTCCGCCGTGCGATGAAGCGGGCGGTGCAGTCGGCGATGCGGCTCGGCGCCCAGGGCATCCGGATTCATTGCGGCGGCCGCCTCGGCGGTGCCGAAATCGCGCGTACCGAATGGTATCGCGAAGGCCGCGTGCCGCTGCACACGTTGCGCGCCGACATCGACTACGGCGAGGCGACGGCGAAGACGACGTACGGCACCTGCGGCGTGAAGGTGTGGGTGTTCAAGGGCGAAATCCTGGCGCACGACCCGATGGCGCAGGACAAGCGGGCACTCGAGCAGCAGCCGACGCGCGGCTAACCGACCTAACGAAGAAGACGACGAGGACGAACGATGCTTCAGCCGAAGCGCACCAAGTACCGCAAGGCCCACAAGGGCCGGATTCACGGCAATGCGAAGGGCGGCACGTCGCTGAATTTCGGCGCCTACGGGCTGAAGGCGGTCGAACCGGGCCGGGTCACCGCGCGCCAGATCGAGGCGGCGCGGCGTGCGGTCACGCGCCAGATGAAGCGTGCCGGCCGCGTCTGGATCCTGGTCTTCCCGGACGTGCCGGTCAGCAAAAAGCCGGCCGAAGTCCGCATGGGCAGCGGCAAGGGCACGCCCGAGTTCTGGGCGGCGCGGGTGAAGCCGGGCCGCATCATGTTCGAGATCGATGGCGTGCCGCGCAGCGTGGCGGCGCGGGCATTCGAATTGGCGGCTGCCAAGCTGCCGATCAAGACGCGCTTCGTGGTGCGTCTGGGTGAGGAAGGTTAAGGCGATGAAGGCGGAAGATATTCGCACCAAGACGGCGGACGAGCTGATGACGCAGCTCGTCGACCTCAAGAAAGAGGCGTTCAACCTGCGTTTCCAGCAGGCGAGCGGCCAGTTGCAAAACACCGCCCGGGTTCGCGAAGTGCGGCGCGATATCGCCCGCATCCGGACGATATTGAACGTAAAGACGCCTGCGGGCGCCTGAGGAGCGAGCAAGAAGATGCCGAGGCGTGTTCTGGAAGGGGTCGTGGTCAGCGACAAGGGCGACAAGACCATCGTGGTCAGCGTTGAACGTCGCGTCATGCACCCGCTGTACAAGAAATTCATCAAGCGCTCGAAGCGCTACATGGCGCATGACGCCGACAACCGTTTCAAGGTGGGCGATCAAGTGCTCATCCAGGAATGCCGTCCGATTTCCCGTCGCAAGACGTGGGAAGCGATCGGAACGGCCGGCGCACCGGGCGCCTGAGCGATACGAAAGGGATCTGAACGATGATCCAGATGCAGACCAACCTGGAGGTCGCCGACAACTCGGGTGCGCGGCGCGTCCAGTGCATCAAGGTTCTGGGTGGCTCGAAGCGTAAGTTCGCCGGCGTTGGCGACGTGATCGTCGTATCGGTCAAGGATGCGATTCCGCGCGGTCGCGTGAAGAAGGGTGACGTGCACCGGGCGGTTATCGTTCGCACCGCGAAGGCGGTACGGCGGCCCGACGGCAGCATGATCCGCTTCGACACCAACGCCGCGGTACTGATCAACAAGCAGGGCGAGCCGATCGGGACCCGCATTTTCGGTCCGGTCACGCGCGAACTGCGGGCCAAGAAGTTCATGAAGATCGTTTCGCTGGCGCCGGAAGTCCTCTAGGGCGCGCAGGACGAAAGACGGGAAGAATCGATATGTCGTTGTTCAAATCCAAGATCAAGAAGGGCGATCGGGTGATCGTCCTGACCGGCCGCGACAAGGGCAAGACCGGCGAGGTATTGCGCGTCATCCCAATCGAGGAACGCGCGGTCGTGCGCGGGATCAACATGGTGAAGCGCCATACGCGCGCCAGCATGGCGGGCCCGGGCGGCATCGTCGAGAAAGAGGCGTCGATCCATTTGTCGAATCTGGCGCATATCGACCCGAAAGATAACAAACCGACCCGTATCGGCTATCGCGTCCTGGACGGCGAGCGAAAGGTTCGTATCGCACGCCGGTCCGGCGAGCAGATCGACAGGTAGGCGAGGCAGAGATGAAGCGCTTGCAAGAACATTATTCGACGGTCGTCCGTCCGGCCCTGGTGACGGAGTTCGGTTATACGAATGCCCTCCAGGCGCCGCGTCTGACGAAGATCGTCATCAACATGGGCGTCGGCAAGGCGGTGCAGGACAGCAAGAAGCTGAATGCGGCGGTTAAGGAACTGACCGCAATCGCCGGGCAGAAGCCGGTCATCACGCGCGCGCGGACGTCGATTTCGAACTTCAAGCTGCGCGAGAACATGCCGATCGGCTGCAAGGTCACGCTGCGCAGCGACCGCATGTACGAGTTTCTCGACCGGCTGGTGACGATCGCTTTGCCGCGGGTTCGCGACTTCCGCGGCCTTTCGGGCAAGAGCTTCGACGGGCGCGGCAATTACGCGCTCGGGCTCAAGGAACAGATCGTTTTCCCGGAAGTGAACTACGACGAGATCGATGAAATTCGCGGCATGGACATCGTTATCTGCACCACAGCGAAGACCGATGCCGAGGCGAAGGCCCTTCTAAAAGGGTTCGATCTGCCTTTCATGAACTGAAGGCAGAAGGAGAGAGAGTATGGCAAAAAAGAGCTCGATCGAACGGAACAAGAAGCGCGAGCGGATGACCAAGAAGTTCGCCGCCCGGCGCTTGCGACTGAAAGAGATCGCCGACGATGAAAGCCGTCCGATGGAAGAGCGGTTCGGCGCTCGCCTGCGGCTGGCCCAACTGCCGCGCAACAGTTCGCGGGTGCGAATCCGCAATCGTTGCGTGCTGACCGGTCGTCCGCGCGGCACTTATCGCAAGTTCCGTCTTTCGCGCATTGCGCTCAGAGAACTCGGATCAACCGGGCAGATTCCCGGTTTGGTCAAGTCGAGCTGGTAAGGGAGGAACGTCGTCATGGCGTTTACCGATCCCCTCGGGGATATGCTGACCCGGATTCGGAATGGCCAGAAGGCCGGCCTTTCCGCGGTACTCAGCCCTGCGTCGAGCCTGCGGGCCAACGTGCTTGAAGTACTCATGCGCGAAGGGTTCATCCGCGGGTACGAACGCGCGGAAGGGAGCAAGGGCGGCGGTGAAGAATTTCGTATCGAGCTCAAATATCACGAGGGTCACCCCGTGATCCGCGAGATCTCGCGTATTTCCAAGCCGGGCCGCAGGGTGTACCGCAAGGTTGCGGACCTGCAACCGGTGTTCAACGGCCTCGGGATTTCGATCCTGTCGACTCCGCGCGGCGTCATGTCGGACCATGAAGCGCGTGCGGCGAATGTCGGCGGCGAAGTCCTGTGCCGGGTGTTCTGACGAGAGGTTCGTAAGTCATGTCCCGTGTCGGTAAAAATCCGGTCGTGATCCCGAGTGGCGTGACGCTCGAGGTGCAGGGTGGTGCCGTGCTTGCCAAGGGCAAGCTCGGCTCGCTCAACTTCGCTCTGTCCGACCAGGTCGAGACGCGAATCGAAGATGGCAAGTTCTGGGTGAAACCCGCCAACGACACCAAGCAGGCGCGGCTGATGTGGGGCACCGTCCGCAACATCGTCCGCAACATGGTGGTCGGCGTTTCGGAAGGTTTCACCAAGTCGCTGGAAATCAACGGCGTCGGCTATCGCGCGCTGATTCAGGGCAAGAACCTGCAGCTTCAGCTCGGCTACAGCCACGACGTGATCTATCCGATCCCGGCCGATGTGCAGATCAAGTGCGAACGCCCGACCGCGATCACGATTTCGGGCGCGAGCAAGCAGCGGGTCGGTCAGGTCGCTGCCGAAATTCGCGGCTTCCGCCCGCCGGAGCCCTATAAGGGCAAGGGCATTAAGTACGCGGACGAAACCGTCCTGCGCAAGGAAGGCAAGAAGAAGTAGGAATCGAGCCATGGCGAAGGGTGAAACCATTTCGGAGCGCCGTCAGCGGCGCAATCGCAATCGCCTGCGCGGGTCAGCGTATGGTCGGCCGCGGCTGTCGGTCTTCCGGTCGTCGCAGCATATCTATGCGCAGATCATCGATGACGGGCAGGGCGTAACGCTGGCAGCGGCATCGACGGTCGACAAAAGCCTCAAGGGCAAGATCAAGACCGGCGCCGATTCCGCAGCGGCCAAGGAAGTCGGTCGTCTGATCGCCGAGCGTGCGATCGCCGCGGGCGTCAAAGAGGTCGTGTTCGACCGTGGCGCCTATCTGTTTCATGGCAGGGTCAAGGCCCTGGCTGACGCCGCCCGCGAGGGCGGCCTGACGTTCTAGAGGGTACGATATGGCACGTGCTGCAAGAGAAGAGCGTCGGGGTCGCGACAAGCCGCGCGATCGGGACGAGGTCGAGCTGACGGAGAAACTGGTCAGCATCAACCGCGTCGCGAAGGTGGTAAAGGGCGGCCGGCGTTTCGGCTTCGCTGCCCTGGTTGTCGTCGGCGACGGCAAGGGTCGGGTCGGCTTCGGCACCGGCAAGGCGCGCGAAGTGCCCGAGGCAATCCGCAAGGCGACGGAGCAGGCCAAGCGCGGCATGATCCGCGTGCCGCTGCGCGACGGCCGCACGCTGCATCACGACGTGAAGGGCCATTACGGGGCCGGTCGCATCGTCATGCGCACGGCCGTGCAGGGTACCGGGATCATCGCCGGCGGTCCGGTACGCGCCATCTGCGAGGCGCTCGGATTGCAAGACGTGACGGCGAAATCGCTCGGCACCTCGAACCCGCATAATATGGTCAAGGCGGCGTTCGATGCGCTGGGCCAGTGCAATTCGCTGCGCGCTGTGGCGCAGCGGCGCGGTCGCAAGCCGGCGGACATTCTCGGCCGCCCGGAAAGCGGCGCGGACGCCCGGGAGTAGGGTCATGGCGGCAGGCAAGAAGAAGATCAAAATCACCCAGATCGGCTCGCCGATCGGGCGGCGTTCCGATCAGCGCGAGACGCTTATCGGCCTTGGCCTCAACAAGCGGCATCGCAGCCGCGAGCTCGAGGACACGCCGTCGGTTCGCGGCATGATCGATAAAGTTCGCCACCTGGTCAGGGTCGACGACGGCGCCTGATTGCCGGGTTCGATGCGATGGCCGGCCATGATGGCCGGTCCGCCCGGGCCTGTGCATTGCGATTGGAAAGTTAGACGATGAAGCTCAATCAGCTCAGAGACAATCACGGCGCGCGCAAGGGCCCGATCCGGGTCGGGCGCGGCATCGGCTCCGGCAAGGGCAAGACCGGCGGTCGCGGTGTGAAGGGTCAGTCCGCGCGTACCGGCGTTGCCATCAAGGGCTTCGAGGGCGGCCAGATGCCGATCTATCGGCGCCTGCCCAAGCGCGGCTTCAAGAACATTTTCCGCAAGCGCTATGTCGAGATCAATCTCGGCCGCCTGCAGGCAGCCCTCGACGAAGGCCGTCTCGATGCGGCGAAACCGGTGACCGCCGACGTGCTGGTCATGGCCGGCATATTGCGCCACAGTCGCGATGGCGTGCGCCTCCTTGCCAACGGCACGTTGAAAGCCAAGATCACCGTCGAAGTGGCCGGCGCCACCAAGGCGGCAATCGCGGCCGTCGAAAAAGCCGGCGGCAAAGTCATCGTTCAGAACGCCAAGGCGGAGGCGGCCGGCGCCGCTGAGGCCTGAATGGCAGGAAGGGCCCGCTGATGGCCTCGGCAGCCGAACAGCTCGCCTCGACATTCAACTTCGGAGCGCTCGCCAAGGCGCACGAGTTGCGGCGGCGCATCTGGTTCACGCTGGGTGCGCTTCTCGTCTATCGGCTCGGCACGCATATTCCGCTGCCGGGCATCGATCCCATCGCGCTGCAGCAGCTCTTCGAGCAGCAGAGCGGTGGCATCCTCGGCATGTTCAACATGTTCTCCGGCGGCGCGCTCGGCCGGATGGCGATTTTCGCCCTGAACATCATGCCGTACATCACGGCCGCCATCATCATGCAGCTCGCATCGAGCATGTCGCCCAAGCTCGAGGCGCTGAAGAAGGAAGGCGAAGCCGGCCGCAAGAAGATCAATCAGTATACGCGGGTCGGCACTGTCTTCCTGGCCGCCGCACAGGCTTTCGGTATTGCGGCGGGGCTCGAGGGAATGTCGGGTGGCGGTGCATCGGTCGTGATCGATCCCGGCCTTTTCTTCCGTGCTTCCACGGTGATCACGCTGACCGGCGGCACCGTTTTCCTGATGTGGCTGGGCGAGCAGATTACCGCGCGCGGCGTCGGTAACGGCATCTCGCTGATCATCTTCTCGGGCATCGTCGCCAACCTGCCGGCAGCCCTGATCCAGACCTTGGAACTCGGCCGCACCGGCGCGCTGTCGACAACCATCATCATTCTCGTTCTGCTGATTGCCGTCGTCACGATTGCCACGATCGTGTTTTTCGAGCGGGCGCAGCGCCGGCTGATTATCCAGTATCCGAAACGCCAGGTCGGCAATCGCATGTTCGGCGGTGAGAGTTCGCATTTGCCGCTGAAACTCAATTCGTCCGGCGTCATTCCGCCGATCTTTGCGAGCTCGCTTTTGTTGCTGCCGTTGACCGTCGTCAGTTTCGGCGCGACCGGCGGGGCCAGCGGCTGGATGCAACAGCTTACGGCGCAGCTTCAGCACGGCACGCCGCTGTTCATGGTGCTGTATATCGCGCTCATCGTGTTTTTCGCGTTCTTCTATACGGGCATCGTGTTCAATCCAGTGGACACCGCCGAGAATCTGCGCAAGCAGGGCGGCTTCATTCCCGGAATCCGTCCCGGCAAGAACACGGCCGAATACATCAACTATGTGTTGACGCGCGTCACGGTCATTGGCGCCGTTTATCTGGCGGCCATCTGTCTCCTCCCGGAGATCATGATCGCGCGCTTCGCCCTGCCGTTCTATTTCGGCGGCACGAGCCTGCTGATCGTCGTCTCCGTCACCATGGACACGGTGGCGCAGATCCATTCCCATCTGCTCGCCCATCAATATGAGGGGTTGATCAAGAAGGCGCGGCTTAAGGGTCGTCGCGGATGATCCTGATCCTTCTGGGGCCTCCCGGCGCCGGTAAGGGCACGCAGGCCAAGCGACTGGAAAAGACCCGGAGCCTCGTGCAGCTCTCGACCGGCGACATGCTCCGGGCGGAGGCCGCCGCCGGCAGCAAGCTCGGCCTCGAAGCGAAGCGGATCATGGATCAGGGCAAACTGGTACCCGATGCGCTGATCATCGGTATGATCGGCGAGCGGCTGGATCGGCCGGATGCGGCCAAGGGTGCCATTCTGGATGGGTTTCCCCGGACCGTGGCTCAGGCCGAGGCGCTCGAGGCGATGCTGGCCGGCAAAGGACGCGAGGTCGATTGCGTCATCGAGCTCAAGGTCGACGAGGCGGCTCTGATCGACCGGATCGCCGGTCGGTTCTCTTGCACCCAGTGCGGGGCGGGGTACCACGATACCTTTCACCCGCCGCGGAAGGCGGGGGTTTGCGACCAGTGCGGCGGGACCACGTTCGAGCGTCGCAAGGACGACAACCCGGAGACCATGAAAACCCGGCTGAAGGCCTACCGGGAGCAAACGGCGCCGATCCTGCCCTTTTACGAGGAGCGGGGTCTGGTCCGGCGAGTCGACGGGATGGCCCCGGTGGCCGAGGTGGCCAGGCAGATCGACAGCGTCCTGGAGCGCTGCTAAATGCTTGACCTGAGGGTGAAAATTCGTAGAATCCGCGCCCTCGGACGGGGCCGCCCGGCGGCGTCGAGCCTAACCATTTGAAATATCGGGAGTAACGGCGGTGGCTCGTATCGCGGGCGTGAATATACCGACTCAGAAGCGCGTCGAAATCGCGCTGACCTACATTTTTGGCATCGGTCATACCAAGGCAAAGCAGATCTGCGGCAAGGTCGGGATTCCGATCGAGCGGCGGGTGCAAGAGCTGACGGATGACGAGGTCGTTCGCATCCGTGAGGTCATCGACCGCGAATATCGCGTCGAAGGCGATCTGCGGCGCGAGATGGCGATGAACGTGAAGCGGCTGATGGATCTCGGCTGCTATCGCGGACTGCGTCACCGCAAGGGCCTGCCGGTTCATGGCCAGCGGACCCATACCAACGCGCGCACCCGCAAGGGCCCGAAGCGCGCGATCGCGGGCAAGAAGAAGTAACGGCACGAGCCGGCCAGTACACTGACGGGAACGGATCACAATGGTCAAAGCAACTACGGCGCGGCCGCGCCGTAAAGAACGGAAGAACATCACTTCCGGCGTGGCGCATGTGAACGCGACGTTCAACAACACGATCATCAACATCACCGACGCGCAGGGCAATACGATCGCCTGGTCGTCGGCGGGCCGGATGTCGTTCAAGGGTTCACGCAAATCGACGCCATATGCAGCGCAAGTTGCAGCCGACAACGCGGCCAAGCAGGCGATGGAACATGGCGTGAAGACACTCGAAGTCGAGGTGAAGGGTCCGGGCGGCGGTCGCGAATCTGCGCTGCGTGCGTTGCAGGCCGCCGGGTTCATGATCACCGCGATCCGCGACGTCACCCCGATCCCGCATAACGGCTGCAGGCCGCCCAAGCGGCGGCGCGTGTAAGACGTTCCGGCGCTGCTTTTTGCAGGCGCCGGGACGACAGCAGAATTCCGAGGCGGCCGGCGCCTGCGTAGGGCGGGACCAGCCATGAGCCATGAGGACGAGCACCGTGATTCTTCAGAAAAACTGGACCGAGTTGATTAAGCCCTCGAAGCTGAACATCGAGACGGGCGCCGATTCCGGACGCACCGCGACCGTGGTTGCCGAGCCGCTCGAGCGCGGCTTCGGCGTGACGCTCGGCAATGCGCTTCGCCGCATCCTGCTGTCGTC
>JBBDWW010000012.1:0-9737 GCA_040902645.1 Dongiaceae bacterium
CGAGATTGTCGTTCAGCAGCGCGCCGCCCATGAAATGGATGTCGTCGGCATAGCGGTCGTCGGTCGAGCAGAGACTGATGACGGCCTTGAGCTGTTTTGGTTTGCGCGCAGCGACCTGCAGACCGTTGAAGCCGCCCCATGAGATGCCGATCATCCCGACCTTGCCGGTGCACCAGGGCTGTTTTTCGAGCCAGTCGATCACCTCGAGCGCGTCGTCCTGCTCCTGCTTGATATATTCGTCGAGCAACAGCCCGTCGCTTTCGCCCGAGCCGCGCATGTCGACGCGCACGCAGGCATAGCCGTGACCGGCGAAGTAGGGGTGCGTGAGCTCGTCGCGCTCCGACGTCCCGTCGCGCTTGCGGTAGGGGAGATACTCGAGAATGGCCGGCACGGGGTTCTTGGCGGCATCCTCGGGCAGCCAGATCCGGGCGGCGAGACGCGTGCCGTCCTTCAGCGTGATCCATTCGTTCTCGATTTCGCGCACGCGGCGCGGAAACTGGCCGACGACGTTCATGAGCACTCCCGATGGGATGGGTTTCGACTGGCGATGCCGCTGCGGGCGGCCGTCCTGCTGACGTTGGACTTTAGCAGCGCCGCCGACTTTAGCAGCGCCAAGGGGGCGAAAAAATGCTGCGAGGCGCCGGTAATCGGCCTCATTTCGCCCTGTCGGGCGGTGACCCCGGCCTCACTTGGCCGATTGGCCCCTGGTGCGGCTTCACTTGGCGCGACCGGGCCGCTCGCAGGCCAGTGCCAGGAACTCCTGCGCGATCGAGGCCCCGGCGAGTGCGGTGATCTGCCCGACATCGTAGGCTGGCGCTACCTCGACCACGTCGAACCCGACGAAATCGAGACCGGCGAGGCCCTTAAGAATTTCCAGCGCCGTCGCGGTCGAGAGCCCGCCGCAGACCGGCGTACCGGTGCCGGGCGCGAAGGCCGGATCGAGGCAGTCGATATCGAAGGTGAGGTAGGCGCGATTCTTGCCGACGATGCGCCGGATTTCGGCGATCGTCTCGTCGGTGCCGCGGCGATGCACGAACGGCGCATCGAGCCAGTTGAAACCGAGCTTGTCGTCGTTATGCGTGCGTAGCCCGATCTGCGCCGAGCGTTCCGGCACGACGAGGCCATCCTTTGCCGCATGCAGGAACATCGTGCCGTGATGCACGCGGTTATTGCCCGGTTCGTCTTCCCAGGTGTCGCAATGCGCATCGAAATGCACCAGCGAGAGCGGGCCGTATTTCTTCGCATGTGCCTTGAGCAGCGGATAAGACACGAAATGATCGCCGCCGAGCGACACCATGGTAGCACCCGATGCGATGATCGTGTCGGCATGGGCCACGATCGCCGCGGGCATCGTCTGCGGGAAACCGAGATCCCAGGCGCAATCGCCATAATCGATCACGCGCAGCCGGTCGAGCGGATCGAAATTCCAGCCATAGGGCCGCGCCCAGGCGATCTGGGCCGATGCCTCGCGGATCGCGCGCGGCCCGAAGCGGGTGCCGGGCCGGTTGGTCACCGCCGTATCCAGCGGAATGCCGGTTACGGCGACGTCGATGCCGGTCAGGTCCTTGGTGAAGCGGCGGCGCAGGAAACTTGTCGCACCGGAATAAGCCGGCTCGAACCGCGTGCCGTAATCGTCGGTCGCCGTAAATGCATGATCGACGGCTGTCTCTTCCATCGTTCCCATCTCCCGCGCCCCCGATCCCGTGCGGCTCGACCGTTATGCCGGGCCTCGGGATCCGCTTTCGTGCCTGGCCTCCAGACTAGCCGCCGGCCGGAAGCAAACCAAGCCGGACCCTGCCGCCGCCGCGATCAGTCGCGCAGCTGGGCCGCGAGCGAGGCGGTCGATGCGTCGGGCAGCGCGGCCGTCTTGTCGCTACCGAGCGCGCGTTCGATGTCGCCGGCCAGCCGCTTGCCCCATTCGACGCCCCACTGGTCGAAGGCGTTGATCCGCCAGATCACGCTTTCGACGAACACCTTATGTTCGTAGAGCGCAATCAGCGCGCCGAGCCGCGCGGGTTCGAGCCGGTCGATCAGAATCGTGCTGGATGGCCGGTTGCCCGGGTAGGTCTGATGCGCCGCGAGCCGCGCAACCTCGTCGGCGCTGCGACCGCTGCGCGTCAACTCTTCCTGGCGTTCCCTCAATGTCTTGCCGCGCATCAGCGCCGCCGATTGCGCCAGCATGTTGGCATGCAGCATGCGGCTATGGGCAATGCGTCGCGTGGGATGATGATGGACGCCGATGAAATCGACCGGCACCGTCATGGTGCCCTGATGCAGGGCCTGGAAGACCGCATGCTGGGCGGGTGTGCCGACGGCACCCCAGACGACCGGTGCGGTCGCATAATCGACCGGCGCGCCGTCGCGATCGGTCGCCTTGCCGTTGCTCTCGGTTTCGAGCTGCTGGAGATAGGCCGGCAGATCGGCCAGCGCATCGGCATAGGGAATAACCGCGCGGCTGCGATGGCCGAGAAAATTGATGTTCCAGATTTCAAGCAGTGCCATCATCACCGGCAGATTCTCGGCGCCCGGCGCGTCGCGGAAATGCTCATCCATCGCATTGGCGCCGGCAAGCAGCGCCTGGAACCCGTCGATGCCGATAGCGATTGCGATCGGCAGGCCGACCGCGGACCAGAGCGAAAAACGGCCGCCGACCCAATCCCAGAACGGCAGCATGGCGCGGGTGTCGAAACCGGCCTGGCCGACCGCGTCGGCGTTGGCCGAGATCGCGACGAAATGGCGCGACAGTGCATCCTGCGGCGCGCCCGAGGCGAGATACCATTCGCGCGCCGCGCGCGCGTTCAGCAGCGTTTCCGGTGTCGAGAAACTCTTCGAGACGATCAGGAACAACGTCGTCGCCGGATTAAGCCGTGCGAGCAGCGCATCGAGCGCAGCGCCGTCCGCATTGGCAAGGAAATGAAGCTGCGGCTGCGGCGCGGTGAGATGGCCGAGCGCATGAACGACGAGCTGCGGGCCGAGCTGCGAGCCGCCGATCCCCAGCGCCACCACGTCCGAGACGGGCCGGCCGCTATGGCCGGTCCACTGGCCGCTGCGCAGCGACGTGGTGAATTGACCAATCAGATCGAGCGCATCGCCGACCAGCGAACCGACATCGCCGGCGGTGCCCGCGACAAGATCGCGATCGCCCGCCCTGAGCGCCGTGTGCAAGGCCGGGCGGCCTTCGGTGAAATTGACGCGCTCGCCGCCGAACAAACGGTCGATCGAGTTCTGCAGATTGGCCGCGCGCGCGAGTTCGAGCAGCAACTCGCGCGTCCGGTTGGTCAGCAACTGTTTCGAATAATCGAGGGTGATGCCGACCGCGGCGGCGGTAAAACGCTGGGCGCGGCCCTTGTCCTGGTCGAACAGTTCGCCCAGGCGAATCCGCGCCAGGCTCTTGGCATGGGTCGCCAGCGCCTGCCATTCGGGAGAGCGTGTCAGTTCGGACATTGGTGCCCCCGGATACCCCCCGGTTTCCGACCGCGTTTTGCGCGCGGATTCGCCAAACAGACTAGGCGAGGGCAGGGGCGGCGGATACCCCTGCCTGACCGATGCCCGAAGACCGGCCGCAGCGGGCGCTTGACCGCGCCGCCAAGCGGGCGCGACAACCCCGTCAGGGGGAATGTTCATGGCGGATAAACTGCAATCCGGGCTGCTCTGGCTGGTCGGCGATATCGGGGCGACGCATTTGCGATTCGGCCTGGCACAGCCGACCGCGTCGGGGTTTCGCGTCGAGGCGATGCGCCAGATGCGCGGCGATAATTTCGACGGGCTCGAGGCTGCTCTGTCGGTCTATCTCGACGACATGCTGCCGGCGCGGCCGATCGCGGCGGCGCTGGCAATTGCCGGACCGGTCTCGGGCGATGCGGTCGCGCTCACCAACCGCGACTGGCGCTGGTCGAACGCGGCGCTCGCCGAGCGGTTCGGGTTCCGTCGTTTGCTCTGTCTCAACGACGCCGAGGCGCAGGCGCTGGCGCTTGCCTGGCTCGATCCCGGCGATCTTCGTCCGCTCGGCGGCGGCGTGGCGATCCCGGATGCGCCGCGCATTCTTATTGCGCCGGGCAGCGGGCTGGGCGTCGCAGCGCTGATCCGTGCCGACGGGCGCTACATCGCGCTCCCCGGCGAAGGCGGTCATGCGACCTTCGCGGCGGAGAGCGATCTCGAACGCGCGCTGGCCGATGCGCTGCGCGGGCAGCATGGCGGCCATGTGTCGTGGGATCGGGTACTGTCCGGGCCGGGGATTGCCGCGATCTATCGCGTGGTTCGGGAAACGCAACAGCGTGCGCCCTCGGATGCCGATGCCGCCGAGGTCGTTCGGCGCGCGGGTGCCAACGATCCCTGTGCGCAAACGGCGCTCGCGACGTTCGGCGGACTGCTCGGCGCCTATGCTGGCGATCTGGCGCTCATCTTCGGTGCACGCGGCGGCGTCTATATCGGCGGCGGCATCGCACCGGCAATTGTCGAGGCGCTGGCGCTCGGACCGCTGCGTGCGCGTTTCGAAGCGAAGGGGCGGTTTGCGGATTATCTGCGCGCGGTGCCGACGGCGATCGTGATGCGGCCGCATCCGGGGCTGATCGGCGCTGCGGCTTTTCTCGCGGCGCAGCCGGACGTGGGGGGCAATTCATGAATGCCGACGCCCATTACGACGAGTATGACGGCAACATGATCGCCATGCTCGAGCTGATCTGGGGCGAGGGCTTCATGACGCCGGGTGGTGCCGAATATGTGCGCGAGACGATCGGCAGCCACGATCTGCGCGACAAACTCGTGCTCGATATCGGTTGCGGCATCGGCGGTCACGAGCTGGTGCTGGCCGGCGAGTATGGTGCGCGGGTCATCGGCGTGGATCTCGAGGCGCCGCTGATCGAACGCGCGCGCCGCCTGATCGCGAAGAAGGGGCTCGCCGATCGCGTCGAGTTCCGCGCAACCGAGCCCGGATCGCTGCCATTCGACGATGCGACGTTCGATGTCGTCTATTCGAGCGGCGCATTCACCCAGATCGAAAACAAAGCGGGTATGTTCGCCGAGGCGTTCCGCGTTCTGAAACCGGGCGGTTCGTTGCTCAGTTATGACTGGATGAAGGCGTCCGGGCCGTTCAGCGACGACATGCGGTACTTCTTCAAGATGGAGGGGCTGACCTACGCGATGGAGACGCTGGAGCGGCATGGCGAGATACTGCGCGAAGCCGGCTTCGAGCGGATCGAGCTAATCGATTCATGGGACCAGTATCGCCGCCTCGCGCGCAGGGAATACGAACAGATGAAGGGCCCGCTCAATCCGCGCATGATTGAACTGCTCGGCCGGGAAGTGGCGGATCATTTCGTCGAGGACTGGCGGTCGATGGTGGTCGTGCTGGAGAAGGGCGAGAAACGGCCCGGCCGCTATCGTGCAAGGAAGCCGGCGTAATTCATTGATAGCAACTCGAATGCCCATCTTTTAAGTTTGTACCAGTTTTCAACCCCACCGATCTGTTCGTACTTGAATTCACGCCCATCTAAGTTTCTAAGATCAACCGTAACGCGTTCTCCATTGTGCTCAATTAGAAACTCTCTTCGATATTGTGGGCTGATCTTCCATCTCGGGTTTGCGATTCCGTGGGCAAAAGCATTGCGGACAGCATATACGATCGCCCACAAAGCATCAGCCGGATCTGCCGAATCTGCATCTCTTCGTCCACGCGCTACCTCAAAATAGTTATCCAAGGCAATTGCCGTAGCGCCAAATGCCACGCCGATACTCATGGATGAAGCTTGCACCGAGTTTTCCTTAGAAGAAAAGTACCCATCGCTAAAGCTTATGTTTTTAGATTCAAGGAGAATGGTTACCTCCTGCCCGAATGCTTCAAAATCTAATTTACCGAGAGATAAAAAGCTTTCGATACGGATGGAAAATTCAAGCAGGCGAAAAGCAAATGCGGCGTCGCAGCGAGCCAACGCTAGTTCTTGATTCCTGTCGTTATGCATTCGAGTCGCCGAACAAGTGAAGTTTATCCTCGCTTCAAGAATCGCTTATAACAAACCCAAAAAACACCCAAGAAGGCTGGGGGGATAGTCAGTACTGTAACTAAGTGCAATGCATCGTCATTCGACACAAAATTCCAATAACCCTCTCCGTACGGATCAAGTAGGCCCACAAGAATCAAAACACCAAGAATCCAGAAGATTGTACCGAACACCCATACTCGAAAACTAAAGCTCTTTCGTTGCCACCAACTTAGAAAGAAATGGCCGATCTTGCGCCTGGCAAGAAAACACAGCGTTGTGAAGCTGACAATTACAATTAAAAGCAAGATTGTTTTAATTTTTTCAAGTCGCTGGGCTTCCTGTCTTTCTTCTTCATACCTCGCCCGATCTATGGCAGCGCATGCTCTTCGTTGTGCAATTCGTTGAGTTAGAAATAACTCAATCGACAACCCATGTTCGTTAGCTAGCGACATGTCTGATAAATATCGTGCAAGGTCATATTGCCGGGCCTCACTAGCGTTACATTGAGTATCAAAATAAATTGTGATCACTGCATCGCATTTCTTGCCGCCAACTGAAGTTTCGATATCTGCCCGCACCGTGTCAGTGCAGATGGCTTCTGCGCTTTCTAAAAGTGCGGCCTCTGAAATGCTCTGCTCAGCTTTCTGCATTTCGGCGGAGATTCGATCACGGGCTTGGAGCCAATCCAAAACTGCCTGCACCGATGTGCCGGCCTTGGTGGCGTCAACTCCGGCAGCCGGTTGTTCCGACCAATCGAGCCAATGCTGGCGCGATTGGTATGCCTCCCAGTCCAAGAGATTTTCGGCATCGGACGACGATTCGAGACAAGCGCTAAACAGAAAGACTAAAAACAGATTTTGCCACCGCATGATCTACGCCTCATTGCCGGTGGTGGCTAGCTTTGGACCTGGCCAGGACTGCCTGCTGTGCTTCATGAGCTAATTGTCGTAGATTGGCTCCGCCAGTCAACGTTGAATGACCCGACCAGTATCGCCGCCTTGCGCGCAGGGAATACGAACAGATGAAGGGCCCGCTCAATCCGCGCATGGTCGAACTGCTCGGCCAGGAGAAGGCCGATCATTTCGTCGAGAACTGGCGGGCGATGGTCGTCGTGCTCGAGAAGGGCGAGAAGCGGCCGGGCCGCTATCGCGCAAGGAAGCCGGCATAGCTAAATATCGTGCGCGGTTAAGTTTCTTCAACTTCTTGGGCCCAATTAAGCACTCATTCAGCGAAAAGGCTTACCGACATTGAAAGCTCCCAGTCTGAATTTTCGCGATTGTCGGTTCCGCGAAGAGTTGTAGTTGGTCTTTCAACGCCTTTCTCCAAGTGCCGCGATACGCTAACGGCATGAATGATTTTATCACAAACGTCTTTCATCGAGAATGCAACTGGCTCTTCGTTATTCTGCTTGTACCTAAAAAGAAGGCCACAAGCAGCAACATGCGGGATTGTGTTTTTGTGATCAAGTCCTTGATAAAACTTAGTGCGCAATGCAATTGCAAGAGTAAGAAGCTGACTTGTGACAATTTCTTCATAAATGGCTTTCGTCTTTTCTTTCTTATCAGCGTGAGTGCTATCGACAAGCAAATGGTAAGCAGATAGATCGAGCGCATGGCACTCAATCGCCAATTTCCTGATCGAGTCAAAAGTTACTTGGTGTGTGCCAAAAAGGTCCATTAGAAATTTTACCATACTAAAACGATCACAGCAATCTTAGGTAGTGCCCAAATTTGAGGTACGGTTAGATTGTGGGCCCCAAGAAGAAGGCTGGAAACCAACCGGGGTTCTTGGGTTTTACTTGTCAAGAATGATTAGAGAGGACTGTGCTGAGATCATGAATGAGGAGTGGAGACTGGCGCGCCTAACTGTTGGATTAAACATGAGGGTCGAACGAACGACGGGTTCGATTTACCTTGCATGCAAATACTCATCCGCGCCCATCACGGTTGAAAGGTGAATTCGGCGAAGATAGTCGTCTAAAATTTACCCCGGAGATATGGGGTGGACCGGGCCAATTGCTTCTAAACCGGAGGCGAAGATGAAGATAGCTGTTCTGATAGTTCTGTTACTCGCGTTTGTTAGCCCACCAGTGTTTGCGGCGGATGGCAATGGTCGCTATCAGTTCGGAGGAACTGACCATCTGAAGGTCATAGATTCACAGACCGGGGCGGTCTGGGCTGCCAAGACAGACGGCAATGGTCACTATATCATGGTCCCGGTACCTTTTCAGTCGCCCGACGGGAAATCTCTGACGCTGACTCCGCCGAAATCCAACTAGAATATTACCCAGTCTTGTTTGGCCTTAGTGAGCTACATCGAAATAAAGGCTAGCGGATTTTCAGCCGGGTTAAGTTAGTTTGCCAGCAGACGTCGATTTGATAGCTCGTCATCTCTGCGAGCGCCAGACGGCACCGACCAGCGCGCCCTTCACGAAGGGCAGCAGCGCCAGCGTGCCGAACAGGGTGACCGGCAGCCAGATCGCAAGCTGCACGAATGTCGAGGGCTGGAACCATTGTTCTGCCATGAGCGTGCCCGGCACGACAATGTGTCCGATCACCAGGATGGTGAAATAGGCCGGCGCATCGTCGGCCCTGCAGCCGTCGAAAGAGAGGCCGCATTGTGCGCAGTTTTCGCGCAAGGTCAGATAGCCGGCGAAGAGCTTGCCGCGACCGCAACGCGGGCAGTGCCGGCGAAAGCCGCGCTTCAGCACCGTCATCAGCTCGATGCGGCGGCCGCGCGGGGCGGGATCGATGATTTCGGCGGTCATGGCAAGGCGGTCATGCGGTGGTCTCTAGAGCGGCGGCATCGTGAACGGGTTGGCCTGTTCGAATGTGTGAGCCGCGCGCAGCACCCGCGCATCGTCCCAGTTGCGCCCGACGATCTGCAATCCGACCGGAAGCCCCGCCTTGGTGAAGCCGCAGGGGATGCTGATCGCCGGTTGCTGGGTCAGGTTGAAGGGATATGAGAAGGGTGTCCAGTCGGTCCAACGCGACGCATTGCCGCGCTTCGGGAACTCGAAGCCGGCCTCGAACGCCGCGATCGGCATCGCCGGCGTCAGCAGCAGGTCCCAGTCGGCATGGAAGCGGTTCATGGCGACGCTCATCGTTTCGCGTTCCCTGATGGCGACGAGATAGTCGAGCAAAGGCAGTCTTGCGCCCTCGGCGGCGACTGCAACGAGGCCGGGGTCCATCGCGGCCTGCTGTTCCGGCCCGTAGGTGCGCATCAGATTGGCGGCGCCGGTGAACCAGAATTTCTTGAAGAGCTCGCCGCTGGCGCCGATCGGCAGATCGACCGCCTCGACATTGGCGCCGAGCTCGGCGAAGGACCGCGCCGCCTTCTCGCAGAGTGCCGCGATCTCGGAATCGACCTCGTGCCCGCCCATCGTTGCGCTCCAGGCGATGCGCCAGCCTTTGACGCCGCCGTCGAGACCGGCCGTCCAGTTCTGCGCCGCGCGCGTGACGGCATACCAGTCGCGATCGTCGGGTGCGGCGATGACCGAAAACATCAATGCGGCATCGGCGACGCTGCGGGTCATCGGACCGACATGGGCGACGGTGCCGAACGGCGAGAGCGGATGCGCCGGCACGCGCGCGAAGTTCTGTTTGAATCCGACGATGCCGGTAAAGCTCGCGGGAATGCGGATCGAACCACCGCCATCGGTGCCGATATGCAGCGCGCCCATGCCGGTCGCTGCCGCGACTGCCGCGCCGCCGGACGAACCGCCCGGTGTCGTTTCCGGATTCCACGGATTGCGCGTGA
>JBBDWW010000013.1:0-9735 GCA_040902645.1 Dongiaceae bacterium
GACGGCGCGGCCGTGATTGCCGATGTCGTGCGCGATGCCGGTTCGCTTGGCAGCCCGCCGATCTCGGTTGTCGGTCACACCGACCTTTCCGGTTCGGATGAGTACAATATGGGCCTCTCCCTGAGACGGGCGGACTCAGTGCGCGATGCGCTGATCGCCGGCGGGGTTGGCCCCGAGCAGATCACGACGGCCGGTCGTGGCGAAGCGGAGCCTGCGGTACCCACCGCCGATGGCGTCCGTGAGCAGGCGAACCGCCGCGCGGAAATCATCATCCAGCAGTAACACCTGCCGGATACCGCGACGGAACGGCGCCGGGGGCAACCCCGGCGCCGTTTCCTTTTTGGGGTTCGGTCAAACCCCGATTCGTACAACTTCACCGGCCCCGCCATTGCGCCCTTGGCCTCGCGGCATAGCGCGATAGAATGGCGCCCCCTTGCCGCCGCAGAGTTCAGGAACAGCGCATGTACGCGGAAACCACCCGTTCGATCGAAATTACGGTTCGACCGATCTATCTCGAGGATCAGTCGTCGCCCGACGAATCGCATTTCGTCTGGGCCTATCACGTGCGAATCGAAAACAGGGGCGCTGAAACCGTGCAGCTGCGCAGCCGCTACTGGCGGATTACCGATGCGCTCGGTCGCGTGCAGGAAGTGCGCGGCGCCGGCGTGGTCGGCGAACAGCCGGTGCTGAAGCCCGGCGAAAGCTTCGAGTATACCAGCGGCACGCCGTTGCCGACGCCCTCGGGCTTCATGGTAGGCACCTATCAGATGGAAACCAATGGAGGCGAGCGATTCGACGTTGCGGTGCCTGCCTTCTCTCTCGACAGTCCGCATCAGCCGGTGCATCTGAACTGACTCACGCCAGCAGATCCGGTGCGACCTGGAGAAAGGATCTCAACCGATGAATGACACGACCCGGCCGGGCGGCCACTCATCGACCAAGCGACCCGATCGCGCCGAGGCCGAAGCTGCGGTCCGTACGCTGATCCGCTGGGCGGGCGACGATCCCGACCGCGAGGGCCTCGTCGGAACGCCGGCCCGAGTCGCACGCGCGTACGAAGAATTCTTTTCCGGCTATGACATCGACCCGGTCGAGGTGCTGAGCCGCACCTTCGAGGAGACTGAGGGATACGACGAAATGGTGGTGCTGCGCGACATCCGCTTCGAGTCGCATTGCGAGCATCACATGGCACCGATCATCGGCCGGGCGCATATCGCCTATCTGCCGCGCCGGCGCATCGTCGGCATCTCCAAGCTGGCGCGCCTGCTCGAGATCTATAGCCGCCGCCTGCAAATCCAGGAAAAGCTGACCGCACAGATCGCCAATACGATCGAGGATGTCCTGCAGCCGCGCGGCGTCGCCGTGGTGCTCGACGCCGCGCATCAGTGCATGACCACGCGCGGCATCCATAAGCCCGGCGCAAGCATGGTGACCAGCCGGATGCTCGGCGCCTTCCGCTCCGATGCGTCGACCCGCCGCGAATTCCTCTCGATCATCGGAAGCCCGCACGGAGGCCAGCTGATCAACGTCTGAGCCTGGCGACGCCGAGTCGCGTCGCAGGGCCCGAGACGATGGCCGGGCAAAGACGATGCTGGATCTCCGCCCCGTTCTCTACGTCCTAGGCCTGCTGCTGATCGCACTCGCCGCGGCGATGCTGTTGCCGGCCCTGATCGACATGCTCGACGGCAGACCCGACTGGCGCGCCTTTCTCGCCAGCGCTGCGTTCTCGGCGACGGTCGGTGGCGGCATGGCGCTTGCCTTCAGGCCTTCAAAGCCGATCGAACTCACCAACCGGGCCGGCTTCCTGCTGACTACATTGTCCTGGCTGGTGATTGCGCTGTTCGCAGCACCGCCCTTCATGCTCGCGGAAACCGATCTCGATCTCGCCGATGCCTTCTTCGAATCGATGTCCGGCATCACCACGACCGGATCGTCAGTCATCACCGACATCGACAATCAGTCGATGGCAATCAAGCTCTGGCGCTCGATGCTGCAGATGCTGGGCGGCATCGGAATCGTCGTCATGGCGGTCGCCGTGCTGCCGCTGCTGCGGGTCGGCGGCATGCAGCTTTTCCGCGCCGAATCGTCGGACAAATCGGAGAAAATCCGCCCGCGGGTCTCCCAGGTCTCCGGCATCGTCGTCTCGATCATCCTGGTGCTAACGGCCGTCTGCGCGTTGGCCCTCATTCTTGCCGGCATGCCCGTCTTCGATGCCGTTTGTCATGCCATGACGACGATCGCGACCGGCGGCTATTCGACCAAATCTGCCTCGCTCGGTGCCTATCCGAGCCCGCTGATCCACTGGATCATCACGGTCTTCATGTTCGTCGGCGGCATGACCTTCATTCTCCTGATCCAGGCGGCCCGCGGCAGGGTGTCGGTGCTGTGGCACGACGCGCAGACGCGCTGGTATGTCGGCTATGTCGCAGGCTTCATTCTGGCCATGACGCTGTGGCAGGTATTTCTCAACGACCGCGATTTCTGGTCCGCCTTGACCGCGTCCGCCTTCAATGTCGTTTCGATCGCCACCACCACCGGCTACGCCAGCGAGGATTTTCTCGCCTGGGGCAGCCTGCCGGTTGCAGGCTTCATGGTGCTGATGTTCATCGGCGGCTGCACCGGCTCGACCTCGGGCGGCATCAAGGTGTTCCGCTATTGCATCCTCGGCGGTGTCGCGCACGGTTTGCTGCGCAATCTGGTGCATCCGCATCGGGTGCAGCAGACCACTTATAACAGCCGGCCGGTCGGCGACGAGGTCATCCGCTCCGTCCTCGGCTTCTTCTTTTTCTATATGGTCTCGTTCGCTTTGCTCACGCTGGTGTTCTCGCTGTTCGTCGGCGATCTGACGCTTGGCCTCTCCGCCGTCGGCCAAGCGCTCGGGAATGTCGGTCCCGGTCTCGTGCCTTCGATCGGTCCGGTCGGCCATTTCGGCGGCCTGCCGGATGGCGCGAAATGGGTTCTCAGCCTTGCGATGTTGCTTGGGCGTCTCGAGCTGCTCACCGTGCTGGTGCTGTTTCTGCCGACCTTCTGGCGTGGCTGACGGCGGCGCGTTAGCCGAGAAGACTATGGTCGGTCAGCGCAAAAACGGCCCGAACGTTGTCGCGATGCGCGGTTCAAGCTCCGCATTGAGGCTGCGCATCAGCGTTTCGACATTGTCGAACCAGATGCGCTCGCGATCGTTCATCGAGGTCGACGGCTCGACATATTGCTGGAGCGTTACGTCGGCGGTGACGAAGGCCTGATTGCCGCCCCCTGCCTTGACCAGTTCGATCCGTACCGCGATCCGCATGTCGTAGCGATCGAGCGGCTCGGTCGTGCCGGACCCGGCCGGCGGCGCAACCCGCCGTTGCTCGACCGCGCTGGCGTCGAGAATGATGAAGCGCGCCAAGCCGTCGATCCCGACCGCCTCGAGGCGATCCTCGGCCCAGCTTCGGGCGGCGGTCGCCGGCGTCACCGGATAGAGATGTTCGACATTCGGCTCGGTACGCGGCGACTGGTAGGCTTCCTCGATCTCGATCGAGGCGACGTCGAGCCGGTAAGTCGGCAGATGATGATAGGTCAGCTCGGGAAAGGTTCGGCGCGAAGGCGGCGCCTCGCAGGCGGCCGTAGCGACCGCCAGCAACAACAGCAGGGCCATGCGCAGGGTTCGTGAAATCATCGCTGCGAATCTCCCGTTGCTCGACAATCGAGGATGGCGGCTGGCCCCGGCGGGGGTCAAGCGCCCGCTTCAGCCGGCTGGGTCAAGCGCCGCCGAGTGCGTCGATTTTGCCGCGTTCGAACCGGTAGGTCCGGTTGCAGAATTCGCAGATGACCGCGAGTTGATCATCCTCGATCAGATCGACGAGTTCGTCATGCGGCAATTGTGCGAGCGTTCGCTCGACCCGCTCGCGCGAGCAACGACAGCCGGCCCGCAAGAGGCGCTCGTCGAACACGCGCACCCCTTCCTCGTGAAACAGCCGGTAGAGCAGATCGGTCGGTGCCAGATCCCGGTCGTTCAATTCGTCGCGCCGAACGCTCGCAAGCAGGATGCAGGCGCGCCGCCAGTCTTCGTCCACCGCCTCGTCTTCCGGCGCGACACTCGCATCGGCCGGCCCCGGCATGCGCTGGATCATGATGGCGGCGGTCTGGCGCTGCCCGGCCGTATCCGTGCTGCTTGCGACGACGATGGCCGTGCGGATCTGCTCCGACTGGCGAAAATAATGATGAATGCAGTCGACCAGCGTTTCGCCGCTGAGCTCGACGATGCCTTGATAGCGGTCGGTATCGACACCCTGATCGACAGTGAAGGCGAGATAGCCGGGCCCGGTCAGCCGTGGCAACGAAGGCCCGCTGCTTCCCCCGGCGGCACGCGCCACGGCTGCCTCGTCGAACTGCGCATAGGCGCGCATGTCGCCAGCACTGGTCGCGTCGGCGACCATCAGTCGCACCGGCCCGTCGCCCTTGGTCTGCAGCGAAAAGACGCCCTCGAACTTGAGCGCGTCGGACAGCAGCGCGGCGAGCGTCAGGATCTCGGTGAGCAAGCCGGCGACCGGCTTCGGATAGTCGTGGCGGCCGAGAATTTCGTCGACCAGCGGCCCGAGCCGCACCAGCCGGCCGCGCACCGGCTGCCCCTCGAGCGCGAAAGGCAGCACGAAATCGTCGCGCGACGTCATCAGATCTTGCCGAAGCACCAGTAGAGAATGCCCTTCTGGGCGTGCAGGCGATTCTCTGCCTCGTCCCAGACGACCGATTGCGGCCCGTCGATAACTCCAGCCGTTACCTCCTCGCCGCGATGGGCCGGCAAACAATGCATGAAGATCGCATCCTTCGCCGCCTGTGCCATGACCCGCTCGTCGACCTGATAGGGTGCCAGCAACTGTTCGCGGTTGATCTTGTCGGCCTCGTCGCCCATCGAGACCCAGATATCGGTCACGACGCAATCGGCACCGGCAACCGCGCGCGCGACATCGTCGGTCACGGTGACGCGCCCGCCCTCATGCTGTGCCCAGCCGAGCACCTGGCCGGGCGGGCGAAGCTGCGGCGGACAGGCGATCGCAAGCTCGAACCCGAAGCGCGCCGCGGCATGAATCCACGAGGTCGCCATGTTGTTGCCATCGCCGATCCAGGCGATGCGCCGGCCGGCGATCGGGCCCTTATGCTCCTCGAATGTCATCACATCGGCCATGAGCTGGCAGGGATGGGTCTGGTCGGTGAGGCCGTTGATGACCGGCACCGTGGCGTTTTCCGCAAGCTCGGTCAGCTTTTCGGCGCGTGTCGTGCGCAGCATGATCGCGTCCACATAGCGCGAGAGCACGCGTGCCGTATCGGCGACGGTCTCGCCGCGGCCGAGCTGCGAACCCTGCTGTTCGAGGACGATGACTTCGCCGCCCAACTGCTTCATGCCGACTTCGAACGAGACGCGCGTGCGCGTCGATGGCTTCTCGAAGATCAGGGCCAGCGACTTGCCGGCAAAGGACTGGTTGCCGCCCGGCGGCGTCCCGCGCTTGCAGGCGGCCGCGGCATCGAGCATCCGGCGCAGGCTGTCGCGGTCGAACCGGTCGAGATCGAGAAAATGCCGTGGCGTCGCGCTGTTCTCGGCCACGTCAATGCACCTCCGGCCAGTCGCGACAGACGGAATCGATGATCTGCACCGCTTCGTCGACCTGCTCATTCCCGGCGATCAGCGGCGGCAGCAGGCGCACGACATTGTCGCCCGCCCCGACCGTCAAGAGCCCCGCCGCCATCAGCCGCGCGACCATCTCGGTGTTCGGCACGACGCATTCGAGGCCGAGCATCAGCCCCTTGCCGCGCACCGCACGAAGCTGTTTGGGATGGGCAGCGACCAGGCGCTCGACGCGACCGCGCAGATAATCGCCGGTCTTCACGACCCGGCCGAGGAATCCGTCGGCCAGCATCACATCGAGCACGGCGTTGCCGACCGCCATCGCGAGCGGATTGCCGCCGAAAGTGGTGCCATGGCTGCCGGCCGTAAGCACGCTCGCGACCTGTTCGGTTGCGAGGCAGGCGCCGACCGGAAATCCGCCGCCGATGCCCTTGGCCGTCGCAACGATGTCGGGGCGGATGCCGGCCCATTCATGGGCGAATAATTTGCCGGTGCGACCCATGCCGCATTGCACCTCGTCGAGGAACAGCAGCAGGCCGAATTCGTCGGCAACTTCGCGCAAGCCGCGCAGATACTCGACCGAGGCCGCGCGCATGCCGCCCTCGCCCTGCACCGGCTCGATCAGGATCGCGGCCGTTTCGCTGGTGATCGCGGCGCGCATCTCGTTGAGATTCTCGAACGCAACCTGGTCGAACCCGTCGACCAGCGGCGCAAATCCCTTGGTGTGTTTCTCCTGCCTTCCGGCCGAGATCGTCGCCAGCGTGCGACCGTGGAAGGCGCCGCTACAGGTGATGACGCGATAGCGATCGGGATTGCCGGTGTCGTCGTGATATTTGCGCACGAGCTTGAGCCCGCATTCGATCGCCTCGACGCCGGAATTGGTGAAGAACACGCTGTCGGCGAAGCTGGCATCGACCAGCCGCTGACCGAATCGCTCCTGCCCCGGAATCCGGAACAGATTCGAACTGTGCCAGAGCTTCTCGGCCTGCGCTTTCAGCGCCGCCACGAGATGCGGATGCGCGTGACCGAGCGCGGTGACGGCAATGCCGCTCGCGAAATCGAGATAGCGCCGTCCGTCGGTGGCGATGAGATAGGCGCCTTCGCCGCGCTCGAAAGCGAGGTCGAAGCGGGCGTAGGTCGGCATGACCGGCGCGATCATCTTGCGGGGCTCCCTGAAAAAGGCCGAGACTATCGGTCCTCGTCTTTGGCGTGTCAACGCGCCGGCCGGGCCGGCACGCGCCATTTGCCGGCCTTTTCCGGCGGTTGGAAGGGATAGGCGGTCATGGGCCGGAAGACCGTGCGGCTGACGACGCCGCCAGCCAAAAACCGCGTGCGGGACGCCGCCGATTACGAGGCCCGGATCGATGCGCTGCAACTGCGGCTGGTGCAGATCCAGCAGGCGGTCATGCAAAGCCGGGAGCGCGGCATCATCGTGCTCGAAGGCTGGGACGCGGCCGGCAAAGGCGGGTTGATCCGGCGTCTCAATGCGCGGCTCGATCCGCGCTTCATCAAGGTCATTCCGATCGCAGCACCCCAGCCCGACGAACAGGCGCGCCATTATCTCTACCGCTTCTGGCAGGGCCTGCCGTTGCCCGGCACGATCACCGTCTTCGACCGTTCCTGGTACGGTCGCGTTCTCGTCGAACGGGTCGAGAAAATGATCCCGGCATCGGCCTGGAAACGGGCCTATGACGAGATCAACGAATTCGAATCGATGCTGGTCGATGACGGCATCCGGCTGGTCAAACTGTTCCTGCATATCTCGGCCGAGGAACAGCTCCGCCGGTTCAAGGATCGGCTCGAGACGCCGCACAAGCGCTGGAAGCTGACGATGTCGGATCTGCGCAATCTCGAACGCCGCGACGAATACGAACAGGCCATCAACGATATGCTGGCGCATTGCCATACGCGCGACGCGCCCTGGGATGTGATCGCCTCCGACTATAAATGGTGGTCGCGCTGCCGGGCGATGGACCGGATCGTCGCCGTACTCGGCAAGGGCCTATCGATCAAACCGCCGCCGCCCGATCCGAAACTGGCGCGACAGCTCAAAGCGCTGCGGAAAAAGATTCGCACGGGCCGAAAGTGACGCCGGTCAGCTTTTAAGCCGCCAGCCGCGCGCGAACAGCCGCCACAGGATGAGCGCGAGCACGGCGTTGATCGCGATCAGCAGCGCGGCACCAACCGCGAGCGACGCCTGCGCCTCGCCGCGGAAGCCATAGCGCACCCCGTCGATCGCGTAGAACAGCGGATTGACCAATGTGAGATCGCGCGCGAATTCGGGCAGCACTTCGATCGGATAGAACATGCCGGAGAGAAACGAGGCCGGGATCACGAAGAAGGTCAGCAACGCCGCATAATGGTCCCAGCGTCGCGCCCAGAGCCCGCCCAGAATCCCCGCGAGGCTCAACATCAGTGCTGCCCAGGACCGCAAACAGCAGCAACGTCAGCGGCGCCACCGGCCGCATATCGACGAACAGATGCGTGACCAATGCGAGCACGGCGCCGGTCAGAAGACCGATCGAGACGCCCGCCCCGGTCATGCCGGCGAGGCGCTCGATCGGCGTGATCGGCGGCTGCAGTACATCGACGATCATGCCTTCGAGCTTGTCGAACAGGATCGACGCGCAGGCCATTTCGAACGCCCGGCTCATGATCGTGAACATCACCAGGCCTGGTGCTATGAAAGCGAGCAGGCTGCCGGCATTGCCGGGCCGATCGATCGTGCCGGCGGCGAGACCGAAGACCGCGAGATAGAGCAGATTGGCGACGACAGGCCCCCACAGACTGTCGAGATGATCCTTGAGGCCGCGCCGCACCTCGCGCCGGTAGAGCGTCGCCAAGCCGATCCAGTTGACCGCCCCGAAACGACGCGGTCGCCGCAGCATCCGTACGACAACGCGCGTCGAGAGCGGCTCGTCGGTCACGGGCGCAGCTTGTAGCCGATCGCGATCAGCCGCCAGTTGAGCCACAGCATCAGCCCGTTGGCGGCGATCAGCAGCAGCACGCCCACCGTCAGCGATCCGTCGGCATGGCCGATGAAGCCATAGCGGAATCCGTCGATCATGTAGAAAAACGGGTTCCAATGCGCGATGGTGATCCAGGGTTCCGGCAATCGCTGGACCGAATAGAACGCGCCCGAGAGAAAGGCGAAGGGCGTGATCACGAAGTTGGTGACCGCGGCGATGTGATCGAACTTTTCGGCCCAGATGCCGCCGAGTATGCCGAGCTGCGCGAGCAGCAGGCTGGCGGCGATCGCATGGAACAGGATGAAGCCCGCATCATGCACGGCGATCGGCACGAAGAACGCCATGCCGATCACGGCGGCGAGCCCGACGGCCATGCCGCGCGTCATGCCGCCCAGCACCATCGCAGCCACGATTTCGCCCGGCGACAGCGGCGGCATCAGCAGATCGACGATGCTGCCCTGCACCTTGGAGATCATGATCGAGGACGACGTGTTCGCAAACGCGTTCTGCACCATCGACATCATGATGAGGCCGGGTGCCAGAAACTCGGCGAAGGAGACGCCGCCGATGGTCTGCACCGTGCGGCCGAGCGCCAGCGAGAAGATCGCCAGAAACAGCAAGGACGTGATGACCGGCGCGATGACCGTCTGCGTCGCCACCTTGGCGAAGCGGCGCACTTCCTTGAAATAGAGTGTCGCGAGGCCGATCCAGTTGATCGGCCCGACGCGTCGGTGACGGGGCGGTGCGAAGGACATGAAGGGCGGTTGATTCAGGGCCTAAGACAGGATTTCCGGCGCACAGGCGGCCGGGAGGGCGCCAGCTTTATCGCGCTGCCCCGGCCACTGCAAGGGCCGGCGGGACCGTTCGCCCCTGGGGCCGCCGATGGGGGCCGGACGCTGGCCCGGATGCGCATCGCCATGCGATGCTGGTGCGATGAGCGCCGGGAAATCCAAGCCTGCGTCGGCCGGTCCGGCCGTCGAGGCCTATCACGCGGCCGCGCTCGCCTATCTCGAGCGATTCGCGAGCTCCGCCGACAACATGCGCCGCGTCCTGCAACGCCGGGCCTATCGCGAGGCGCGCCGTGCCGGTACGGACGCCGATTTCGAACAGGTTCGCCCGGTGATCGACGCAGTCGTCGCGCGGCTCGAGCGCGCCGGGCTGATC